>JALUJE010000024.1:4006-5393 GCA_027057185.1 Helicobacteraceae bacterium
ATTTTGATCGTAACGGGTACCAATATCACGGTGTTGTTGCTGCATTTGCAGAAGCACTGCGTGCCAATGAAATTAAGTTTTAAGGATCGATGATGGAAATTAACAAAGAAGACTTTGAAGAATCGATCGTAAACATCGGTCGTGTCACGAAAGTTGTTAAGGGTGGACGTCGTTTCCGCTTTACAGCGCTCGTTGTAGTAGGAGATAAAAACGGTACGGTAGGATACGGTACCGGTAAAGCAAAAGAAGTTCCCGATGCTATTAAAAAGGCGGTGGAGAATGCATTTAACAACTTGACCACTGTAAAAATTAAAGGAACGACGATTTCTCATGATATTGAGTATAAATATAATGCGAGTCGCGTTCTTTTAAAACCCGCTTCTGAAGGTACGGGAATTATTTCCGGTGGTGCAATGCGCCCTGTTCTTGAGCTGGCAGGTGTTCAAGATATCTTAACCAAATCTTTGGGTTCAAATAACCCAAATACGGTTGTTCGTGCGACAGTTGAAGCACTTGCAAGTCTGAAAGGATAGATTATGGCACTAGAAAACTTAAGTCCGGCAGAAGGCTCGACGCATTCACGTAAGCGTGTAGGTCGTGGTCAAGGTAGCGGTTGGGGTAAAACTGCTGCTCGCGGTCAAAACGGTCAGAAGTCTCGAACCGGTTACAAGCGTAAGCGAAACTTCGAGGGAGGACAGATGCAATTGGCAAAACGTCTTCCTAAGATTGGATTTTTCTCTCGCAATATTAAACCTTATGTGATTAATGTTGAGAAAATTAAAGTGGTAGCAGAGTTAGAGGAGATCACAATGGAGTCCATTCGTGGTGTTCACAAACTCAACAAATCTGTAATTCGTGTTAAACTTGTTGGAGCATCGGCGAAAAGCCTGGCTTCAAAAATTAAAGACGATAACGTTACAACCACAGGAAATTAATTGTGAATCAGCAACTTGTAAATAAGATTTTAATTACAGTTGGCTTTCTTTTCCTCTACCGGTTACTGGCATATGTGCCAGTGCCGGGAGTCGATGCATCGGTTATTGCGTCATTCTTTGATACGCATGCCAATGATGCTCTTGGTCTAATGAATATGTTCAGCGGTAATGCTGTTGAGCGCCTCTCCATCATCTCGCTTGGTATTATGCCTTACATCACCGCATCAATTATTATGGAACTTTTAGCCGCAACATTTCCGGCATTGGGACAAATGAAAAAAGAGCGTGACGGGATGCAGAAATATATGCAGATTATTCGTTATGCTACGATTGCCATTACGCTAGTTCAGGCAGTAGGTGTTAGTATTGGTCTGCAAAGTCTTACGGGACGAGACGGCGGCAGTGCCATATTGGTTGATCAGAATACCTTTATTTTACTAGCAGCAATCTCG
>JALUJE010000025.1:0-8666 GCA_027057185.1 Helicobacteraceae bacterium
AAGCGGGCCGCGGGCCGCTTGCCGGTTCGTTAGTCATGGCAGGGGTAGTTCTACATCGCAACATCGCCGGTCTCAACGACTCCAAAAAGCTGACATCCAAACAACGTGAAGCTCTTTTTGCACGCATTGTTGAGGCAAGCACTTATCATATTGTTAGTTTTTCTGCCGGCACTATTGACACTCATGGCATGTCTCACTGCCTACGTGAAGGGCTCTTGGACATTATGGCAGCCATCTCCTGCGAGCACTACCTCTTTGACGGCAACTCCAACTTCGGCGTCACAGGTTTAGCGACACAAATCAAAGCCGATGCCACGGTTGCAGCGGTCAGTGCTGCTTCTATCATGGCTAAAGTTACCCGAGATCGGGAGATGCTTGCTCTGGCACGGCAATATCCAGACTACGGTTTTGAACGCCATAAAGGGTACGGCACAGCACTTCACATCCAGAAGATTCAAGAACATGGCTATTGCGATATTCACCGACGCTCTTTTCACTTAAAAGCCTTGAAAGCGACTCTTTTTTAGTATAATGGTGGGTATGAAACCTATACACCATATTGAAAATGCACTTAGAGATTTAGATACAGAGGTCGAAACCGTTCTCACGAACATCTCACTCTCGTTAACCCAGAAAGATAATGTCATGTTGCCTCTGTTGCAGCAGAAAAAAGTGTTACAACAGACGTTAGAAGATTTGAAATATTTAGAAGCGCATCCGCCCACACCCAATCAACCCTGCGGTATTTCAAAATACCGCAATGATTCCGTATGATAACGGCCTAATTTACATGTAGTTTTATTTGGTACCGCATTTTCCAGCACCACACTTCATGGCACCTTTGGCGTCTTCTACCGCTTTTTCAACTTTTTTACTGCTATTGGCATCGACAACGGCAGACGTTGCTGCATTCACTGCTTCTTTGGCATTACCGCATTTTCCGGCACCACACTTCATACCTTCGGCACTTAACGTTGTCGCACCGATTCCTGTAAATAACGCCACTGCTAACAGCAGTGTTCCTAATTTAAGATGTTGCATTGCAATTTCCTTCATTTGATTTGTGAGTTTTTAAATCGTCAGAAGTATGATATATGAAAAAAGACAACCGTTAGTATACGTTATCTTGTGACAACGTTTTTAAACGTGTGCTAAAGAGCGTAGCGGCATAGTTATACCGATGCTTGAAACAAGGTGATATGCGTGATGTTGTAAAAAAGAAGTACTCCCCTTCAGATACCTGCGGCACATAGCGAGCTAAGGTGTGCTGCTGTATTCCTACCCTGACACAGTGCCTTAAAACACCATTGCACAGGTCTAAAGAGAAGCGCTCAACACAACATAATGTGCTCAGCGCTTAAAAGTTTCGAGGCAATTATATCTAAAAATTGGAAACTTTCCAATATAATAGCACATGATTTACATCAGTGTCGCCTTTAAAGAGGAAGCCAAACCCTTATTGCAACAGTGGCAGTTTCAACGCGATAAACGAGCACCATGTACGCTCTATGCTGCCCGACATATCTACCTTCTCATTACCCAAATGGGACCGACAAATGCTCGGCATGCCTTAGAAACCCTGCTACACTACCGACCACCGCAACCGGGGGACTGCTTTATCAATTTCGGCATCTGTGCGGCGCCAGACTCTTATGCTCTTGGTACGGTACTTCGATGCAATCATCTTACCTACCATAACCAATCACTCCGTCTTGATACCAAAACTACCTGTACCCTACAGATGTACGACTCCCCATGCAATATCGTGCAGCCTCATGCCGTCGATATGGAAAGTTTTATACTGTTTCAACATGCCCTGCCCCATTTTTCACAATGTTTTTGCATTAAAGTCGTCTCGGATCATTTCCAGCCCGAGACAGTACGCAAACGCACCATAGCACCATTGTTGCAACACGGTGTCGCTGCCTTAAAGGAGATTATTCATGAATACCGCCATTGTGACCGGAGCTAGTTCTGGTATTGGGAAAGCAGTTGCGATACGACTGCTTGAACACAACTACCGAGTGATCGGTATCAGCAGACGTCGTGCCGAAATTGCCCATCCCCACTTCAGTGCTCTGCAATGCGACCTCTCCTGTGCCAAAGAGGTGACCTCACTCATTACAATGCTACAGCAAGATCACAGCATTGGTATGTTGGTTAATGCTGCAGGATTTGGAGCCTTTCAACCCCATGAAGAGCTCTCGGCTCAGACCATTGAGAACATGATACATGTTAATTTAACGGCCCCTATTCTCCTCACTAATGCCCTGCTGCGTACCCTCAAAAAACATTCCGGCTGCATTATTAACATTACCTCCATCGAAGCAACACGCTCAAGCAAATTCTCAGCGCTTTATTCCGCTACTAAAGCCGGTTTACGTGCATTCGGAAATGCCCTGTTTGAAGAGCTGCGTAACAGTGGTGTACGGGCTGTCACTATCAATCCCGACATGACAGATACACCATTTTTCGATGCCCTTCACTTTACCACGGCATCTGAACCTGATCGCCGCTTACAAAGCAGTGACATTGCCGATGCCGTTGAGCAGATTCTTGCCATGCGTGACGGAGTTGTCATGACGGAGCTGACCATACGCTCTCAACGCTTTGGTATTCGTAAAAAATTATGAGGTAATGTCGAGGCGCCGTAATTTTGGGCGTTCAGTTGCACGAAGGAACTGCAAACTTTTATCAATCTGCTGCATGGATACTCGCGCTTCATCCTGCAGAGTTTGAAGCAGTACCACCACCTCTTGAGCCAGAAAGTGCGCTACCTCCGCCTCTTTATTACTAAAAGAAGGCACCGTCTCAATCAGCGTCCCCAATAGTGTAGTATTTTTTTCAATAAGTGCTACTTTGAGCGTATCGAGCCACTGTTGTCCGGCACTAGGCATTGGCACGTTCTGCATTGGCTAAATTGGTAAACATAGCAGAAACCGAATTATACTGACTGATCATCGAATCATAAGCCGCATACTGTTTTTTTAAGATCTCGTACTTGCTGTCAAGTCTCTCAATCGCACTCTGCTTACGATCTTCAAGAGATTGAAGATTGTCTCGAATACCATCACCAAAACGATCTAACGTAGCATTATATTTTGTGTATTCTTCAACTTTCGTTGCCAGTTCATTAAAGGCACCATCCAATGTTACGGTTGATCCATCGGTATTAGTAAAGGTACCGCCGGCTAAAAATGCCTCTACGTTTCTTGGATCGGCATCAAGTTGTTCCGTAAATACTTTCTCATCCAGCGATAATGTTCCCTGTCTGTCCATATCAAAACCATAATCCATCATCGAGCCCACACCTCCACCGATATTTGAAATCATATCTTCAAGGGTACGTTTCATACTTTTCATGGTACTCTCATTGGAAAAAATACCCCGAGTATCACTGTCGGTACTCGATTTGGTCATTGTATTCAGTTCTGTCATGGTCGCATTGTATTTGTCGACAAAACTATTAACTTTTTCCAAAATATTATCACGGTTTTGTTCTATGCCAACCGTCGAGCTACCCACTTCTTGCAACGTAATGTTTAAACCAACAATAAGATCATCAACACTATTGCTTGTCCGTGTAATAGCCTGTCCGTTAAAAGTAAAATTTGCATCAATCCCCGCCTGAATCACGCTCATACCTCCGGTCAATCGAGAATCGGAAAGATTTCCGCTGTTATCGCTCATGGTAATATCCTGAGTCGTTCCCGTATCAACAGAACTGACAAAAAGACGAAACTCTCCACTATTGATCTGCACAATAGTAGCGTCTACTTTATCTCCTGCAATATCATTAATCGATTTTTTCAGATCATCGAGCGTGGTGGTTGCATCGTAGTCAATGGTGAAATCCTCCCCATCAATATTGAGATTCATGCTTCCTGCCCCACCGGCAATAGTCTCACTGCCGGCGCTAAAGGCACCGGACTCTTCAATCTGTTTGGTCGCAAGATTTTGCACATCAAGCGTAAATTCCTGAATGTCGGTATTAGCCGCAGCATTCACGCTTACGGAGCTACCGTTCACACTCGTGGAGCGCTCACCAAACAGACCGTGGCTTTTTATGGCACTGATACTATCAATGAGGTTGGTCATATTCGCATCAATAATCTCTAATGCTGCTTTTTTATCACCCTCATTGGCAATTTCCAACTCAACCGGAGTAACAAACTTGGCATCGTCTGCAGAACGTAACTGGTCCAAAACATCTTGTGTCAAGATGCTCGAACCCACACCTAGGGAACTGATACCCATAATATCTCCTTTCTATAAATACTCTTCTATTAAAACCATATCGGCCCATTCGCTTTTCTTTGTAATGTTGGCATCAAATGCCATAGCACTTAGATACACATACCCTCAAAAGTATGCTGCTGCACGCTAAACTGGTATCTTAACGTATCACATTTACATGTACATGTAAATTCCTGTGGCGGTTCGGGGCGCTGGGCAATATGTCGAAGTACGTTAGGAAGTTCTCGGGAGATTAGCTCTTTCATAGACATGTTCATGCCATGTTCAAGCGTTTTAATAAAACGTCCATCAACCATGGTAGCATCGGCGAGATGCAAGGTCGCTGAAAACCCCAATTCCTGCAGATTCCGATAAAATTCCTCTTTTTCTTGGGATGATGCCAGGGTGTCTTCTGTAGAATGGTATGCAACATAACAGATATGTTTACGTGCCGCTTTGGCATGCTCAGTGAGATGCTCGGCATCATTAAGATCACGAATACGGTAGCGATCTTGGGAAAAATAGTAGGGAGATCGACTATTGGTTGTCCAAAGCGTCTGCACAAAACAGTGCAGACGCAGATGGTCATAATGAATCAAATATTCCGGTGCATTAATGTTAGTCTCTTTCCCAACAATATATTGTAACGGAGGTGTTACATACGACGAGTTATCAATAACGGCATCGACCAGTTGCGGCGCAATTTTAGCACACAAATGTGCAATATACCCGCCATGACTACTACCGATAAATACGCTGGGTATCTTCATGGAAACAGACGCAATGTTTGCAGCAATATCAAGCAGTACATTCATATGATCGACGGCCTGCATCACTCCGAAATTTTGATATTCGCCATGTTTCGGTACCAGTGTCATCGGTAACATTACTTGCGTCGATGCTGCCATCACTGCCGCATCCTTCTGTTGGGAAAACGCCCTGTTGAGATGCTCCAATACCCGCTCTTTTGTAACCTCTTCTACCTCTGAAAAGTCAATATTGTAACGGGCAATCACATCTTGCAGTACGGCAATATCAATATCATCAAACTCCAAAGAGGCACCATTGTTCGGGCGAGAATAGAAGCAGTGATAATAAACGCTCACTGCTGCCACATTAAACGTCTCTGCCGTATAGTGGCGTAGTTTTCGCAGATACTCACTATTGGTATCTTCTCCAAACCCTGCAATAATAAAGACGACGGCATCGACCATTCCCTCGCAAGGGTAGGCAATGTCATAGTGCAGTGTGGTCGGTCGAGCAACATTAAGTTCAAAGTCCTGACACGATGAAATCTGCCGTGTCTGCGTTACGATCATATCATTTCCTCTAAAAATATTTAACAGTCTATAATATAAATTCTTAAAACATGGTACTATTTTACCATGATTTTACGATGAGGAATACCCGTGAGTACCATTGAACAACAGGTGACGCAAACCTATCTGGACAATATCGCCTACTTTCAGCAAGTGCATCCCCGACTATATGAACAGCTTGCAGCGCTGGAGACCTCCATAGACAAAGGCTACTATACTCCCAAATATGAACTGGAATACCGCGAGGAGTATTTTGATGTCATTGAGCCCTCAAGCGGTACAATGCTCTATGGAACCAATAGCCAAACCTTGGCACAACGTGCCGCCAAAAGTATCTCCTACAAAAAAAACGAAAATGTTTTAGAGACGTTTTTTTCCCGAACTTTTAGTGACGAGGAACTGCATTATTACGCCTCCAAAACCGTAGAAACCAGCGCCTATCACGGTCTTGCTCCCATTATGGACTATGCCAACAAATATGCCAATCCTCACACAACCACTATGCGTGCCATCCACAAGTTTATTTTTTTGGGTGTCGGCTTGGGTCTGCATATTCAAACCATTCACCGTCATATTCACGCCAAATCCTATCTGATTATTGAAGATGATCTCGAGCTGTTTCGACTCTCACTTTTTACCTCTGCTTACAGCACCTTGGCGCAACAGGCCAATCTGCACTTTTGGATTTTTGATGATGAGCATTTTCACCAATATGTTGCCGACTTTCTCAGCGATTCGTTTGTTGACAATCACTATATCAAATTTTTTCATCTGCCGAGCCATCCCGACATTAAGTTTAAGACCCTACAGTCCATAGTCGCCTCCCAGGAGCATCTAACATTTAGTTATACCGCACTGATGAATCAGTATATAAAACCGCTTGAGCATCTTAGCAACAAGCGTGCATTTCTCAATATTTCACAGCGCTGGCAACACCAGATGTTGGCGGAGAATCCCGTATTGCTCGTTGCTGCGGGACCTTCACTGAAAAAAAATATCACATGGCTCAAACAGCATCATCAAAAATTTATTATTGTCGCTGTATCGGCATCATTGGCACTTTTGGAAAGAGAAAACATTGTTCCCGATATTGTCATTCATATTGATGGTTTTGACGTCAGTCTGGCACATTTCGACACGCTGACATCTCCAAATTTTTTAGATCACTCTCTCACGGTTTTTTCAGCTTCCGTACTGCAAGATCATGTAGACAGAGTCAATACGCAGACCTGCTACTTCTACCAAAATCTAGCACAATATAAGCAAAACTTCGGAGCCGTTGTCGGTCCTTGTGTCGGTTCTCAGGCTCTGGGTCTGCTCCTAAAACTCGGTGTACAACAACTCTACCTTCTGGGACTTGATTTGGCTATAGATCAAGAGAGTGGACGGACGCACACGGAAGAGCACCTACAATCCAAAACACTGGATTTAAGTAAACACGCTGAAGTGGAAGAGACCTTCACCTTTGCCAGCAGTACCATTAGCGTTCGTGGAAATTTCCGTGAAACCGTCATGACCACTTCAAGTTTCAATATTTCCATCGATACCGTCAACCGATTTATTGCCAAAGAAAAAACAGCGACACAAACCCTGTATAATTTAAATGACGGAGCACGCTTTCAACAGTGTACCCCTTTACATGTAAAAGAGATCCCTTTGCAGAAGTGGCAAAATCTCAATAAGCAGATTCTACAAGCATCTCTAAAGACACTATTTGATTCGCATGCAACAACGGGACTTAGCAGCGCTGAATATCAAGATCTTGACAAAAAAATTGCCCATGCCAGAAAATTAAAAGGCGTCATTGCAGCGTATCAATCCAAAAGCATTACTGCTAATATTGATGAATACAAACAACGTTTTATTACCTTTATTGATCTGCTGTTGGCCATGGAAGACAACGAACGGCACCATCTGAGTATTATCTACCTCTATTATCTCAACAACATTGTGACCTATCTGTTTGATATATTAAATACGAAAGAATTAAAGAACCACAAACATCACATAAAAAAGGTTAACAAAATGTTGACGTTTGCGGTCGGAGAAATCGAAGAGACCTATGAGAAAAAAATAACAAATTTTTCAATAAAGAGTTCAGACCCCAGCGTCTGAACCCTTTAAAAGCGATTTGGTGTTAGATTATTGTAACAATCTAAGCACGTTTTGCTGTACTGCGTTCGCCTGACTCATTGCATATGTTCCAGACTGCGCTAAAATATTATGTTTCGAGAAATTAGCACTCTCTGCTGCAAAGTCGACATCACGTAATTGTGATTCTGCTGCGGTAACATTCACCTGAGTAACAGAGATGTTACGAACAACGGACTCAAGTTGGTTCTGATCCGCACCGATATCTGCACGAATGCCATCAATCGTTTCGAGCTTGGTATCCATGGCAGTGATGGCCGCTGTTGCTGCTACTTGCGTAGAGACATCTGTCGCTCCAAAAGCACCGACATCGGCAATATTGACCGTCATCTGATCAGCTGCTTTGTGACCAATTTGGAACACTACGGCACTACTACTACCATTAAGAAGACCTTTATCATTAAACGTGGTACTGGTCATAATCTGATCTGCTTGTGAAATCAAACCGTTTACCTCTGCTTGAATATAACTACGAGACTGAATGTCTTGAGTATCATTCGCCGCTTGTACCGCTAAGACACGAACTCTTTGAATAATGTTATCATACTCTTCAAGTGCACCGTCTGCTGTTTGAATCATACCGATCGCATCATTTGCATTCCGGATTGCCTGTCCTAGACCTTGAGACTGGGCAGAAAGCTTATTGGCAATTGCCAAACCTGCTGAATCATCCGCTGCTTTGTTAATGCGAAGACCCGAACTTAATGCATTAAGACTCTTGTCAAGTCCTACGTTATTTCGTGTAGCATTCATATGCGAATTCATCGCACCAATATTTGTGTTAATTCTAAAACCCATAATAAATCCTTTAAGGGGAGAGCATGATGCTCTTTCAAATTTTTCTCAGCTTCCTTGCTGATACTAACTATATCGACAGCTAAAATAAAAGCTTTAGTCTTTTTGTAAATTTTTTTTGCTACACTTTCACACTTTGAAATAAATCATACCACTATATATAGG
>JALUJE010000025.1:8676-15464 GCA_027057185.1 Helicobacteraceae bacterium
ATATATAGGAAAAAATTTGGATTTAATTATTGTTGAATCACCCGCAAAAGCGAAAACCATTAAAAATTTTTTGGGAAAAGGCTATGAAGTTATCGCCTCTAAGGGACATATTCGTGATCTGCCGAAAAGTCGCTTTGGTATTAAAATTGACGGGGAGACCCTCACGCCTGAATATAGTGTTGCCAAAGAGAACGCTGCTATAGTCAAACAGCTCAAAGAGCTTGCCAAAAAAGCTGACAAAGTCTATATCGCGACCGATGAGGACCGTGAAGGAGAGGCAATCGGATGGCATATTGCCCATGCTATCAAAAAAGATCCCAATGCCCTGCCACGTATTGTCTTTCATGAAATTACCAAAAGTGCCATACAACATGCCCTAGAGACACCACGCCATATTGATATGAACAGTGTCAACGCCCAACAAACCCGGCGTCTTCTGGATAGAATCGTCGGTTACAAGCTCTCTCCACTACTAGCTTCTAAAATCCAAAAAGGACTTTCCGGCGGACGGGTACAATCCTCAACTCTAAAAATTGTTGTCGATCGCGAACGTGAAATCAAGGCCTTTATTCGTGAAGAATACTGGAGTATCGATACCGTATTCACTCCCGATATTGATGCCAGTCTTATCCGTTTTGAAGGTAACAAAATAGAGAAACTCTCTATTACAACAGCGGAGACGGCACATGCAATTGTCCAGCAACTCCAAACTGAGACGTTTCACGTAAAAAGCATTGAGACCAAAAAACGTAAGAGTTCAACGCCTCCGCCATTTATGACCTCAACCCTGCAGCAGACGGCATCAAGTAAATTGGGATTTTCTCCTAAAAAAACCATGATGGTCGCCCAATCACTTTATGAAGGGGTGAAGACTCCAAATGGAACTTCGGGCGTCATCACCTACATGCGGACGGACTCACTCAATTTGGCCACTGAAGCCGTCACGGCAGCTCGTGAACTCATTGAGACGAAATTTGGTACCAAATACCTTCCTAGCAAACCCAAAATGTATACCAAGAAATCCAAAGGGGCACAAGAAGCCCACGAAGCCATCCGCCCGACCATACTCGATTTTACACCTGAGGTTGCCGCACAATATCTCAAACCCGATGAGATCAAACTCTACCGTCTGATTTATGAGCGCTTCTTAAGCTCCCAGATGGAAGATGCCCAGTTTGAGCAGCAGAGCATTACCTTTGTGAGTGAAAGCTCTGAGTACCGAGCCACCGGTCGCAAGCTAATTTTTGATGGTTTTTATAAAGTCATGGGAACCGACGATAAAGACAAATTGCTCCCAACACTCAAAGAGGGTGAATCTATCTTGCTGCAGAGTATTAAACCTGAGCAGCACTTCACCGAACCACCTTCACGCTACTCTGAAGCAAGTCTGATTAAAAAACTTGAAGCGGAAGGAATCGGACGACCTTCAACCTACGCACCAACCATATCGACCCTGAGTGCCCGTAACTATATTACCATAGAGAAGCGTCAAATTATTCCAACCGAAATCGCCTTCAAGGTCACGGCTATGCTTGAAGAGCACTTTGCCAATATTGTCGATGCCTCCTTTACCGCCAATATGGAAGAAGTACTTGATGACATTGCCGAAAAAGGGAAAGACTGGCAAAAAATTTTACACGATTTTTATTTTCCGTTTATGGAAAAAATCGAGGCAGGAAAAGCCAATATTAAAAGTCAAAAACTGGCAAAACCGCTTGGAAGAGCGTGTCCTAAGTGTGGTGAAGAACTGTTACTTCGAGGCGGGCGTTTTGGTAACTTCATTGCCTGCAGTGGTTTTCCCAAATGCAAATACACCGAACAGATTGATGCCGAAGGCAATGTTGTTGAAAAACCTGCCGAAGAGGTTAGCGATCAAAAATGTGAAAAAGGTGGTAGTGATATGCTGGTTAAAAACGGGCGTAACTGGAAATTTTTAGCCTGTAGCGGCTACCCAAAATGTAAAAACACCAAATCACTAGAAGCTCCCAAAGAATCTAAGATGCCGTGTCCCGAGTGCGGAAAAAAACTGCTCTGGAAGCAGTCACGACGCGGTGCTTTCTGGGGATGTGAAGATTATCCTACATGTAAATTCATCTCCAAATTTGAGCCGAGTGACAAAAAGTGTACCCAAAAAGGATGTCACGGCACTCTGGCACAACGTACTTACCGAAACAAAGAGGTCTATGAATGCATTACATGTAAACATCGTACCCCCGTTGAAGAGATGGAGTAAGGCGTGAAAATCGGTATTCTCTCCGATACACACCGCAAGGTGAAACGCTCACAACGCAATATTGAGCACCTGCTTAATAGTGGTGCCGAGTTTTTAATCCATGCGGGCGATATTGGTGATCCGGCTGTTTTAAAACAGCTTAAAGAGAGCGGCGTACGCTACATTGTCGTTTACGGTAACAATGATGCCCACCTGCATACACTCCATAACCGCTACAATTTAGTACAAGAACCACACTACTTTCTGCTTGCCAAGACCAAATTCAAACTCATGCATCTACCCTTTTACATGCAGGCTGATGCCGAAGTTGTATTGTTTGGACATACCCATACCTTTGAATGTGATTTTAAAAATGGCACACTATTTCTAAATCCCGGCGAGAGCTGTGCCCGCAATAAACCCCTCTCAGAATGTGCCATGCTTGAGGTCAGTGAGACGGTGTTTCATGTCACCTATTACCATCGAAAGATAAAAAGTAAACACTATGACGCGCAACAGTTTCGCTTTGAAAGGGTTGCCCAATGAAAAAAATATTTTTGTGTTCCATTGCCAATATTAACAGTGGTACCTGCAATGAAGATTGTAAATTCTGCTCCCAAAGTGTCAAGTACCGCGCCGATATTGAGCGCTATATTCACAAACCCATCGACACCATCGTAACTGAAGCACGCTATGTCGAATCCAAAGGAGCACTGGGTTTTTGTCTGGTGACGGCACAGAAGGGTCTGGATGACAAAACTCTGGAATTTGTCTGTAATGTCGCGGCGGCTGTCAAAAAAGCAGTACCACGACTACGACTGATTGCCTGTAACGGTACGGCATCACTCCAGCAACTTTTAACATTAAAAGAAGCCGGTATTGTTGCTTATAACCATAACCTAGAAACCTCAGAAGCCTTTTACCCAACTATCTGTACCACCCACTCCTGGCAGGAGCGTTACCAAACCTGTGAACAGGTTAACGCTGCCGGACTCAAACTACTCACCGGCGGCATTTTTGGTCTGGGGGAATCACATGAAGACCGCCTCTGCATGCTCACTTCAATTGCCCGACTCAACCCCATCTCTGTTCCCATCAACTTTTATCATCACAATGAGGCTCTGCCCCTCTCTCCCAATCCACTGAGTGTTGATGAGGCGCTGAGACTGTTGCAACTGACCCGGAAGATGGTACCTCATGCCGATCGTATCATGGTTGCCGGTGGACGAGAACTGCTGTTTAAGAACCGCATGAAAGAGATTTTTGATTACGGCGTCAACTCCATTGTGATCGGCAACTATCTCACCACCTCGGGATGCGATGCCGACAATGATCTACAAATGCTTCACGAACTGCATTTTGGAATTGCCACCTCACCAGAAGATGCCTAGTTATGAATCATGACATCATCCTCATCATCACCCTCTCTTTAATCATTATTTTTTCACCGTTTTTTGCGAAGTTACTAAAACTTCCGACAACGCCCATTGAGATCATTTTTGGAGCAGTATTGGGGTATGCCGGGCTACTGGGTCACAGTGAACTCTTTGAACTGGTTGCCGAATTTGGATTTTTGTATCTTATGTTCATCGCCGGTACCGAGGTCAATCTCAAAAAAGTACTGGAAATTGATGCCGTGACACTCAAGAAAATTCTCCTCTATATTGTCCTGCTCTATCTCTTTTCCATCAGCTTTTCGCTCTATTTTGGCTTGGGCAATATTTTCATGGTACTGCTACCGCTCATCTCAGTTGGGCTCATTGCCAAACTTGCCAAAGAGTATGGACAGACCCCTTGGGTTACTCTTTCTATGACGGCAGGAGGTATTGGCGAAGTGGTCAGTATTGCCGGAATCACTCTCGCTTCTGCCGCATTGGAACACGGTACCGGCAGTGAATTTTTTGAAATCATTGCCGTATTAGCACTCTTTTTACTCTTTTTACTCATTCTCTTTCGCGCACTCCAGCTGCTCTTTTGGTGGTTTCCCGAGACCTCCACAGTGTTGATGCCGCATTCAGATAATCAAGAACAAGACATCCGTCTCTCTATCGGTATCTTTTTTCTGCTCATTGCCATGATGATCTATCTTGATCTTGAGGTCGCCTTTGGAGCCTTTATTGCCGGTATGTTCATACCCACTTTTTTTGAACACAAACACGAATTACCTGAAAAACTCTCCAGTTTTGGTTTTGGTTTTGTTGTACCCATTTTCTTTGTCTATATCGGCAGCTCTTTTAAACTCGAAGCAATTTTCATGGATGGACTGCTTCTTAAAGCCTCGCTTATTGCTTTGGGCATGATTGCTATGCGTGTTATTAGTGCCGGGGTTTTTGCCAAAACCATAGGGCACCGCAACGCTGTTTTGCTTGGGCTCTCTCACGGTATGCCCCTTACCCTACTCATTGCTATGGCAACGCTCGCCTATCATGCTAAGAGTATTGATCAACTCCACTATTATGCTTTTATTTTAGCGGCGCTGTTCCAGGTTATTGTTGTCATGATTGCCATAAAAGTTATCAATAAAGAACCAAAACCATCAAAAAAATAATGAACTATAATACTTTAAAACATTACAGTTGAGGGCACTGTGTCATCAAACCCCCGTCACTATCACCTAGCCTGAAAGCCCGACTAAAAATATTTATCTATCAAATTACCCATGCCAAAGATAAACCTATTGCTATAGATATTTAACAAAATCCCCCATTTAATTCATTTTCTAAGTTTTTTTTTGTATAATAGCCATAATTAAATATAACAAAAAGGAAATTGGATGAGAAAACTATCACTCCTACTCTCTTCTGCACTGCTGACAACCTCACTGTGTGCCACACAATATGACTATGAAGTCAGTGTCATGGGTGGTGTCACCGAGCATGAAGATGTCACGGGACTCGACTCAAAAGGAGTCTATGGAGCCGAACTTCAATATAATGGATTTGAGAACAGTTTTTTTAGTCCAGAGCTTGCCTACTACTACTCTCCACGAAGTGGCGGCGGCGATACCACCGTGCAGCGCATTTTTTTAAACGGTGTCCATAACTTTCATGAATCTGATAAGGTCACTGCGTTTGCCAAGCTAGGTGCGGGTTATGAGATTGTTGAACTCGATCGTCTTGTCAATATTGAAAATGGCAACAGGGATTCAGTGATTTTCGATGCCGGTGCCGGTTTCAAAGTAGCACTTGCGGAACATGTGGCACTCAAACTTGAAGCCATTTATGCCAATAAACTCAATAAAGGTACTATCGATCAGAGTATTACTTTTTTAGCCGGTCTGAACTTCGGTTTTGTTCCCCAAGCAGCACCGGTAGCGCCTATTGCAGCAGCAGTTGTTGCACCGGTAGTAAAAAAACCACTGGTTATTATCTCAGATGATGACGGTGATGGAGTACCCAACGGGCAGGACAAATGTCCCAATACACCCAAAGGGGTTAGTGTGGATGCCAGTGGCTGTCCTTTAGACAGTGATGGTGACGGTGTTGCCGACTTTAAAGATGACTGTCCCAATACACCAAAAGGATTTGCTGTCGACACCAAGGGATGTGCTGAAAAAATGGATCTACTGGTAAACTTTGCCTTTGATTCTGCAAAAGTCACCAACGGAGCAGCCTCACGTATTTCTACTTTTGCCAAATATTTGAAACGCAATCCTTACAAAGCAACCATTGTAGGACATACTGATAATATCGGTACACCGGCATACAATCTAAACCTCTCCAAACGTCGTTCTGAAGCGGTCAAAACTCTGCTCATTGAAGATGGCATCAGCGCCGATCGACTCATTGCTGTAGGCAAAGGTGAAAGTACACCGGTTGCAAGCAATAAAACCAAAGAGGGCCGTGCACAAAACCGTCGTGTAGAGGCAATTTTACAAAAATAAAATAACGCGAGGAGCTTTTAGCTCCGCCACTACTCTTTTTTAGGGTGCTACATACGTAGCAAACTCCCTCATAAACTTCTGAAGCTTCGGCGCAATTACTGCCTGACAATACCCCTGCATACCGTTTAATGCATAATAGTTTTGATGATAGTCCTCCGCCGCATAAAATTCGGGAGCGCTAGAGAGCTCGGTGACAATCGGATCGCGCCATAGCGTTTGCACCTCATGAATAACGTCTTGAGCAATACGCCGTTGCCTCTCATCCTCATAATAGATTACAGAACGGTACTGAGTTCCCGTATCAGCTCCTTGCGCATTAAGTGTCGTCGGGTTATGAATTGCAAAGAAAATTTCCAAAATTTCCCGATAACTGATTATCTCACTATTAAAGACCACTTTCACTACCTCAGCATGGCCGGTGGCACCGCTACAGACCGATTCATAACTGGGATTGGCCCGTCTGCCGCCGGCATAGCCACTAACTGCCTGCTTCACCCCTTTAACTTTGTGATATACCGCTTCAATACACCAAAAACATCCGCCACCAATAAGGGCATGTTCTTCTTTCATAATACCTCCTTAAATTTAACGATATTGTATCGCTATATCTTAACGTTATGGCAATATGTTTGCCGCCATATTGACGATAAAAACAATACGATATTTGACTTTTTACGTCAAACAGTGTACTAT
>JALUJE010000026.1 GCA_027057185.1 Helicobacteraceae bacterium
GCTTAGACCGATAGCGGGAACCAGGAAACGGGGCAAAACCATAGACCGGGACAGGGAGCTAGAAGAGGAGATGCTGAACGACCCCAAAGAGTGCGCGGAGCATATAATGCTGGTCGATCTCGGGCGCAACGATGTGGGCAGAGTCGCAAAAGCCGGAACGGTCAAAGTGACCGCTCTTATGCGTGTGGAGCGCTACAGCCACGTAATGCACATGGTGAGTGACGTAGAAGCGAAGATAGACGATGGAAAAGATATGTTCGACCTCTTCGCCGCCACCTTCACGGCAGGAACGATGACCGGGGCTCCCAAGATACGTGCGATGGAGCTCATAGCCGAGTTCGAGGGAATCAAGAGAGGTTTCTACAGCGGAAGCGTAGGCTACTTCGGCTTCGACGGCAATATGGACAGCTCCATAACCATAAGGACTGCCCTCATAAAACCGGACGAAATAGTTTTGCAGGCGGGTGCCGGAATCGTCGCAGACAGCGTGCCGGAGCTGGAGTATCTGGAGGTAAAGAACAAACTGGCGGCACTGCGCAGCACACTCGACGACCTCAGATCGCCCCAGACTAAAAACGAGAAAGAGAAAGAGTCCCAAGTTTAATGAGAGAGCTCTTCGCCATATTCGGCAACCCGGTACACCACTCAAAATCGCCGCTTATGCACAACCTAGCCTTTCAAAAACTGGGCTACCCCGGCTGCTACACCAGAAGGCTTCTCGAAGACGGGTCTAAACTTCGCGAAACCTTCCTAAATCTTGGGCTCAAAGGGGTAAATATCACCGTTCCGCACAAAGAGGCGGCAATGCTCGCGGCGGACGAGGTAGAGCCCTTCGCGGCCGAAGTGAGGGCGGTAAATACGCTTGTACTCAAAAACGGAAAACTCTACGGCTACAATACCGACGCCCCCGGCTTCTACCGCGCCCTTACAAGACTCGGAGATGTAAAAACCGCCCTCATCATAGGAGCCGGCGGCACGGCAAGGGCACTCTCGCTCTACCTCAGAAGCCGCGGCATAGATGTAGAGGTGGTAAACAGGTCGGCAGGCAGACTCGAATGGTTCAAAAAAGAGGGTTTCGTATGCCACACATGGGACGGCTTCCATGCAGAGGCAAAGGATGCGGTTATAAACAACACATCCGCAGGCCTCGAAGACGAGAGCCTCCCGATGCCCAAAGAGCTGCTCGACAAGGCCCTCTCGAATGCCAAATGCGCAGTAGACGTCATCTACGGCAAAAAGACGCCGTTTCTAAAAGAGGCCGAAAAACTGAATCTACCCACCTTCGACGGCTCGGAAATGCTGCTGCAGCAGGGAATCATAGCCTTCGACTACTTCACCGACCACCGCTACACTCTTGACGAGATAGAGACGGCAATGCGACCGTTTTTGCAACTGTAACCTGAGAAGGTATCGAAGAAAACCCAAATCCTTCTCCTATTGTCCTGACTCTCCATGTTCATATCACTCTGTCACTATGGCTTTTTATCAATCTCTTTTTCAACTCTTCTATCCGCTCGAAGTAGTCGTATGTATCGTATTTGCAAGAGAATCCCTTCATTTTGTAACTACTCACTATGGACCTTCTCCCCGCCCATGGAAAAACTTCCAAAAAGAACGATGTACACAAACCCTTCTTTGGCCAATTCGGGTTTGATACCCTCGATGCACTGAGGGTCAGGTTTTAAATCATAAAAAGTAAAATTTTTATGAAATTATCTCCGGCTATACTCAATACATATCGATAAGAAGGAGGAAAAAAATGTCATTCAGTGCATATCTAGTAGAAACATGGGAAAGAAGGTTGAATATAGGAACAACGATTCAGATTGTAAACCCAACCAATGAATATCTGGACGTTCTAGTCGCATTTTTTGATGACAATGAACACTGTTTAAAGTGCATTCGTACCGATAAGCCGCTTAGTCCAAACGACCTGTGGGAAGTTCCTGTCAAGAAGTTTAAAAAGAAGAAGTTCGGTGTGGTAAAGGTACTCTCTTTCAAGCCCGGCAGCAAAGATATAATGCCCGGAGTGGTCGGCTTTAAAAGGCACTTTATTGCGACAAAAGGGGGAAAGACCGGTATAGGAGTCGCTTTTTCCGAATCTCCGCTTGCTGCCGTACCGGCAGACAAATACGCTGAAGCGGAATTTAAGATAATAGAGGAAAAATGCAAGTGCTGATTGCGAAAATTAAACTACTCCCGATGGTATAAAAAACCGGGGGTAGTACCAGATAAATCAAAAGCAACTTAAACTCGAAAGAGGCTAAATATGAGTAATACCAGAGCACAATTAGCAATTGCAAACAATGAAACAAAACTTGAAGTAGCGAAAGCTGCAGTAAAAGATGTCGTAGAGAATGCAAGTACAAACGAGGAAAAAGAGAAACTTGCGGTTACTTTATATAAGGAAGCAACAGGAAGGTTTCCACAAGATTCAAGTGATCGATTAGCTGTCTATACCGGTGGATTTTGGCTTCTTGGCATTGTATTCGCTATTATTGTGGCCGCAACGGTGGCGATTGTATTAAATAATAAGACAGTTCCCGAAGCTCTGACGATACTGGCTACTGCATTGGTTAGTGGAGTAGTCGGAGGTCTTTTTGGCTACGCCAAGCAGTGAGCAATTTAATCACGGAATATTGAAAATTATCACCTAACAAATCGCTCGTGTGGACTTTCGTTGCTTCGCGCCAGATAACAAGCGGATGCACCGAGCAAGCCTCAAAAAATATAATTTTTAGAGGGACGTCGGTGACCCGCGGCCCGTTGGGCCTAAATCCCTTACAAGCCGCTTTAAAAAAAGGAGATAAGCATGCAGAAATTACATGATATATTTTCAGATAAGGTCTTAATTGAAAGTGGTAAATTGGAATTTTATGCCGATTCAACTATTCCTGGAGAGACAGACTGGAGAGAATATCGCTCTAGAGATGGTCAACTACTTGGTATATATTTAGATGTTGATACAACCGCCGCTGGATTTACTGCAACGCCTTATTATTTTTCATCACTTGCAGGTAATGGATGGCATTGGGCAACTGTGGGTGCTACTTCCATTTATAAACCAACGGCCAATGGATTCCGGATATACTTAAGGTATGCAAGTGGCCAAGCTCCTACACCTGAATTTGCTAATGAAAAAAAATGGCACATAAGTTGGGTTGGTCTAAGAGGCCTATCAAATGTGGGCTCAACTATTCCTGGACAGACAGATTGGAGAGAATATCGATTAGATGGTCAACTACATGGCATTTATACCGATATCGATACAACCATCGCAGGGTTCTCGAAATCCATGCATTACATCACATCAATTGGTGGTGATGGATGGCATTGGGCAACTGTGGGCGCGACTTCCATTTACAAACCAACGGCCAGTGGATTCCGGATATATCTAAGGTATGCAAGTGGCCAAGCTCCTACACCTGAATTTGCTAATGAAAAAAAATGGCACATTAATTGGTGGGGAGGGTCGTTTTACTCCACTGTACCGGGGGACACTAAATGGCAAGAGTATCGGGATTCGCATGGCCACCTAATGGGAATTTATCTGGATTTTGATGTTGAGCCTTTGGGATATGAGAATCCACCAGCTTTTTTTACTTCTCTTAATGGCGATGGATGGCACTGGGCTACTATAGGAGCTTGCGCAATATACCGTCGATCGCCAACAGGCTTTCGTATATATCTTCGCTTTGCAGCTGGAAACTCAGTTCCTACACCAGAATTAGCAAATGAAAAACGGTGGCACGTTACTTGGTTCGCTATTCCCGCTTGGGCACCGAGAGCACCTGACTTAACAATTAATAATATATTGGAAAGGGAGGTTGGTATTCATATTACTGATAAAAGTAGCAATGAAGAAGGATTCGAATTGCAACGTCGACGTCAGCCGAATAGAACATGGCAAATAGTAAAAGAATTACCTTTTACTGGAGGGGTTGGCTATACTTATCATTTTAAGGACACGAATTTGAGTCCCGATTGGCTATATTGGTACCGTGTGCGCGTTTACAATCCTTTTGGCGAGAGTTTTTCGGAAGTTCGCCAAGTACGCACAGCGTCAGAGGAGCCAGCACTCCCAGATTTAGTTGTTGGTCCATACAACTTGGATTACCACTCGGATGATCTCGAGCATCGACTTTTTGCTTATGTGCCATTTCGTATTATAATCCGGTTTGCAAATGGAGGGAATGCGATTTGCCCAGAATTCAGGCTATTATATGAGGTTAAATATCAAGATCAAAGTGAGTGGTGGGCAAAAGAGTTTGAATACGATCGGGAGCTAAATCCTAATGAAAATGGGGAGTTCGTTATTTCAGAACCTTGGGGATTTCCCGGAGGAGAGTATAACTGCCGTATCATATTGAATAATAATCAAGCTGTTAACGAAAGAAATATGAATAACAATACAATAACGTTTTCGTTTACTGTCTATTGGCCAGGAAAGGGTGAGTATCCCTGAAAAAGGAATACAAATACAATGGCATAATACATAGTCATGTACCCGGAATTAATTCTATAATGCTATTTGGCCATCCTTTTTATAATCCTTCTAACAGTTACCTGATAAACCCAAAAAACTTTTCGATCTTTTATCTCAAACTTTTCATCATTTCCAGAGTCGACATATCTTTTTTATCCCCTCTCTTTTCAAGATGCTCGACAATCATATCGAACCTCTCGCGGCTGAGATGCTGCCCGAATTTGAATTTGGCTCTCGTCTCATTCGGAATCAGTTTGTAGACTGTAGTGGCATTTAGCGCACTTTTGTAAACATCTTCATCCAAAGGTATATATCTCCCCTCTTTTTGCAGCTTCCGCATCAACCCCGACAGCGCTTTTACCTTCTCATCATAATCTTCAACAAACTCTATCTTCCCGTCTATAATGACCGATTTGAAAAACTGGGTAGCCGGGCAAGCTAACCCGTCGCGGGAACTGAAAAAAGAGGGTATGATAGAATACGGCTCAACAACGGAAAAAGAGGCGAGCGCATTATTTTTCAAAACCTCTATCTTTCTACCGCTTTTGGAGCCGTGAAAATAGATCTGACTCTCCATCAGCACAAAGTTTACGGGTAGGCTATACGGTTTGCTGCCGTCGCACAGTGCCAAAGTACCGTACTCGACACTGTTTAGAACATCGATTATCACTCTTTTATCAACGATTTCGAAAACCTGTTTCACTATCTCGACTCTCCCAAAGTTTTAGTTGTATCATTTACATTATCACTATATCTCGATCGTACCTTCAAGATATTTGACCGCACTTCCGGCTATCAAAACACGATCACCTTTGAGCTCACACTGAAGTTTGCCGCCCCTTTTCGACAACTGTGCGGCACAC
>JALUJE010000027.1 GCA_027057185.1 Helicobacteraceae bacterium
ATACTCTTGTACCCAGCCAAATGTGCTGTAACTTCCGGCACTGAGTTTCATTGACATACCGACACGAAATCCGTACACATCATAGTCACGGTAGGGTGACGCAACAAAACTGTGGCGGTAAAATGCTCCGGCATACGGTCGGTAGACGGGGTGCAGGGGTGCATGATATGTCAGTGGAATACTAAGTTCATGAAGGGTGGGTGTTCCGCCAAACCATCCACGGTATTCCAGTCCCATGGAGAGATTATTAACAATTAAATAGTTGGCTTTTACTCCGACAATGGTGTAGGTAGAGTTATAGCCGCTACCGTTACTAATAGTGATGCCAATATGTTTTTGTCCTTGAGAGAATACATCGGCATATAGTGGTGAGAGAGTCAAAAAAAGGGTTAAGCAGGGCAAGCCTATAGGTTTACATCTCATGGACTACTCCTTGGGAAATGTGATTTTGTAACCAACGTTTCGAACGGTAGTTATAATCTCTTTCAGCGCCAATTTTTTGCGAATATTTTTTACATGTACTTCGACAACATTGCTGGTAATCGTGGTGTCATAGTCGGTATGGATAGTGTTTAATAGCTCATATTTGGTAAAGATCTTGTTGGGATTGGATGCGAGAAGCTCTAAAATGATGTATTCTGTTGATGTTAGAGCAATGGGTGTATTGTTGCAAGTAACCTCCCTGCTGTTTTTAGAGATGACAATATCTCCTAGCGTAATGGTAGTGTTTTTGTTGCTGTCGGTACGTCGAAGCAGAGATTTGACGCGTGCAAGGAGTTCGGCTTGAGAATAGGGTTTGCAAAGATAGTCATCCGCACCACTGTTGAGTGCCTTGACCCGGTGGGATACATCGGCGTTGGCAGAGAGCATCAGGACAGAGGAGTCAATGCGTAGTCCTCGGGTCTCTTTGAGCAGTTCATAACCGTCACCATCGGGAAGATTCCAGTCTAGGATAATGAGATGGTAACGCGTCGTATTGATATAACTCAGCGCAATACGGTAACTCAGGGCGATTTTGACGCGATAACCTTCCTGTTTGAGTAGTTTGCATATGAGGTCGGCATTGGCTTGATCGTCTTCAACAACTAAAATATCCATAGTGCAGATGGTATCATAATTTTATAAATAGTGTTGCACGACACCCCTTGTCGATTCCGTCACTGTGAAGTGAAATATCGCCACCAAGTAGCCGTGCCATCTGTTTACTCAAAGAGAGTCCCAGCCCCGTACCGCGTTGCCGCTTTTGCATGACATTGGCTACTTGAGTAAAGTCATGAAAGAGCCCCGTGATATCTTTAGGCTCAATACCGATACCGCTATCGGTAATGGTGAGGGTCAGGATGTTCTCTTTGAGTGTCATAGAGAGCCCGATCTCTCCTTCATCGGTAAATTTAATGGCATTGGCAAGTAAGTTTAGAACAATCTGTTTGAACAGTTTGGGGTCGGTGTGACAGTATCGATTATGCGGAATTTCTGTATGAAATGTTAGTGAAAGTTCCTTGTCATCGGCTAAGGGTCGTAGCATAGCACAAGTGGTTTCAATTAGCTTAACTATGGCAACGGATTCTTTGTGCACCATCATTTTCCCGGCTTCAATTTTGGCAATATCCAAGATCTCGTTGATCATGCCCAAAAGATATTGGGCCGAGGACTCGATGTGGGCAACGCTGTCTTGTTGATCATCACTAAGATTCTCATAGGTAATGAGATACTGCGCAAAACCGATGATGGCATTGAGTGGAGTGCGTAGCTCATGCGACATATTGGAGATAAAAGCCGATTTTGCACGTGAAGCACAGAGGGTATGGTTAATGAGGCGAATACGGTCAAGTTGTAGCATAATCATTGTGGCAATAGAACGGTAAAAATTTCGTTCATTCGTATCATCAAAGGTTTCCAGATCCAAGGAAATTGTACCATAATAGAGTTTTTGGTTGTGTTCAAAGTCATTGACATACAGATCTATGCCGGTGTGGCATACCCCGGTATGATCGTGAAAAGTAATTGCTGTTTGTTGTGTCAGCTCTTTTAAGTAGGTGACAGATACCAAAATACAATCTGCTTCGTTTTTGGTCTGAATAATGGTATTAAATACTTCGATAAGTTGAATAAAGCGTTGCAACCGTATCTGGTTTTCACGTTCTAGGTCTTCTAACGCATCACGGGTGGTCTGTATCATGTTATTAAATGAGTTGCTCAGATGTGCTGTTTCGTCACGGGTAGAGAGGCTGAGTGTTGTAGAATAGTCTTTGGTGCGAATAATATGGTCGGTAATTTGGGTAAGCTGTACAATGGGTTTGACCATATGTTTGGAGTAACGAACGGCAATAAAAATAATGGCGGCAAAAATAAGGGGTGAGAGGTAGAGCATAAAACGGATGAAGTCATATAGAAATGCCAAGGCGATATGTTTGTCAACACCATAGACAAAGTACCATCCTTTTAAGATAGTATCGAGTTTTTTGTAAACAATTAGATGCTCTTGGGCAATAAGGCTTTCTTGATTTTTTTTAAGTGTTATGTGAAAAAGACGTCGGTCGCCGATGCTAATGTGCGTGTAAGGATTGATGATATAGGCATGTCGATCCTGTTGATGGGTGAGGTAGGTGCCAAGATTGTTAAGATCATATTGAAGCACCAGCATTCCCAGTGCTTTCTCTCTATCAAAACTGGCACTGATGGGCGCATAGATGTAGAGCATCCGGTCAATAATGATATGGTGTTTTGATGCGGTAGTGTTCACAGGTAATGTAAATGGGCGTGTCAACATCGTCTTATTGGATGCGGCAATAATCACCTGGTTCGTATCGACTGCCAGCAGAGTTAATGTGATGTTGTAGTCATGATATTTTTGTGTGAGAAGGCGTGAAATACGTTTGTCAATGTCTTCGGCAATAAGATCGTCCATGATATCAAGTTTGCTTAAGAAAAGCACCTCTTTCTCCAGTAAGTGCAGGTGTGTTTGCATCGCGTGAATCATCATATCAACCTGATGATATTGATCGGTAACGGTTTTATCGAGAATTTTGGTCTCACTTAGAAAGAGGGTATAGGTTAAAAAAAGCAGATAGGGAAAAAACCCGATTATCATAAAGGCAACCAGTAGTTTGTTACGAAGTGAACGGTGAAAAAAATCAAACATGAGAGGAACCTACTTCTAGTGTATTAGCAATACTCAGACGAAAGGCTTCAATATTATAGGGTTTGGTAATGTAGGCATCTGCACCAAGTGCCAGACCCCTGCTGAGGGCATCCGTATCAGAAAGTGCAGAAACGATAATTACGGGAATATGGGACAAAGCGGGATCAGATTTAATCTGTTGAATGGTTTCAAAGCCATCTAAAATCGGCATCATCAGATCCATTAAGATCAGATCAACGCAGCTGTTGTGTGAGAGCTGATCGAGTGCCTTCTGCCCGTTAGTTGCTTCAATGACGTTAAAGCCTTCTTTGTTTAAAATTTTAGAGGCAACTTTTCGATTCATGAGGTCATCATCACATAAGAGTACATGTCGCATCAGTCTCTCCAACGATATACGACGTGTAGGTCGTCATCAATGTTGCTAGCGTCAATGTAGGCAACGGCACCCGCAACGTTTTTAACAAAGCTCAGCACACTCTTTTGAGATTTCATGCTAATAGGAGGACGATACCCCAGATAATGCTGACGACTCCAGTAGGATTTTAGCCGTTGAAAACTCATATGTAAAATATGTTTCTCAAAATTCTGACGTAGTGGATCTTTGGCATTGAGGTTAACCGGTACTATCGTCGTATTGTCAATGCGAGAGAGCTTCTTGAGATAAATGGCACGAATCTGTTCAAGGTTAAGTGGCGGGGTTTTCTTGTGGGCAATAATGGCATACTCTTGCGCCGCACTCTGCACGAAGACTAGCACAAGTAGTGAAAAACAGGCGAGGATATAACGCATTAGAAGAGCACCGAAAGAGAAAATAACAGCTGGTTTTCACGGTAACGGGTGTGCCACTGGTATTCTGACTTTAGTGCTACGGGATAGAGTGGTCGGTAAGTATAACCCAGAATTACAAAACGATCACTTTCATCGACATAACGATTATCGTAACCTTCAAGACGGGCAACACCGACATGACGTTCCGTAAAATAGTAGGCCGCCTGAACATAGCCGGCATAGGCGGTGGTTGTCGTTTTTTTAGAACGTTGTGAACCAAGTTCGGTTTGAATTGTATAGGTATCGGTCTCATATTTTGCAGCAACAAGGGCATAGTAAAGGTCACGTTTGTTCTGACGTTCACTGTTACGAAAATAGCCACCACTCATTTTACATGTAAAATCTTCGTTTTCATAGGTCACACCGACACCAAAATGCCGATTGATGGCATAATTGTTATAGCCGTTATCAATGGCTTTTCCCCGCTGTGCAATAAGGTCAATACTCCATGATGTCGTATGAAACGAGGTATAGGTGAGATTGGCACCGGAGGTGAACATGGGGTATAAAATATAAGAAGCGACCGGATTGGAGGTCGTCTCCCTCAGAACGTTAATATGCATAAGGTTCCAAAACCCGATGGGAGAGTTGTATTTCCCTATACGTAGACGGTAATGTTCATTGATATTGTAATCGAGATGGAGTCGTTCGACGTAGAGGTGGGTGTCACGATCTACGGTCGTACTGCTACGGTTTTGGGTATTGACATAGAACTCTTTATACTCCAGCTCAAGCATGTATGAGAGGGTGTTGTTACCGCCGTAGCTTAGTAGGGCGATATCATCTATGCGATAGCGTTGTTCATCATCTCTGTTGCGGTAATCCATAGAGAAGTAGCCACCAATATACAGAGGCAACTCTCCCACTTGAAACCCTTCTCCTAGGGTATAATTCGATTCAGAATATAGAGAAGAACATGCTAAAAAAGACAGTAGTACGGCACGACGTACTCGGGTTGTGATGGGCACCTTCATCTCCAAAATGAGTATTATACGGCTCTATTATACACTCCCATTATGAAGTTGTGATGAAGAAAGTACCCCTAAAAGTGCTAGCCTACAGTAATATCCTTGGCTTTTTTCTTGAAATATTCCCGTTCTGCTCGGCATAGTGGGCAGGCTTTAGGTGCTTTTTTACCGCGATGGACATGACCGCATACTTCGCACACATACTCTTCCATATCATCACTCTCAAAGAATCCCTCTGCCTCCAGTGCTTTTTTTAATGCCAGATATTCTGCTTCATGTTCTACCTCAACCTTGCCGATGGCGGTAAACAGGCGGGAAATATCTTTAAATGACTCCTCTTTGGCAATTTGTGCAAAATTTGGATACATCTCTTCGTGCTCATAGCGTTCACCGTCTGCGGCATAGATA
>JALUJE010000028.1 GCA_027057185.1 Helicobacteraceae bacterium
CAAATATTGAAGCGATGACCTTTGCGCTTTACGATTTGGTAAAGCTGGCACGAGCATGAAGCGTTTAGTGCTGAAAGTTGGCAGCGCTGTGTTGACGGAGCAGAATCGCATTGCCAAAGAGCGTATGCAGAATCTGGTCGATTTAATTTCCCAACTCACGCAGGAGTATGAGGTGATTCTTGTCTCTTCGGGTGCGGTCGCCGCCGGATACACCAAATTAAAGTTGGACAAAAAAATTATTGCCAATAAACAGGCTCTGGCTGCCATAGGACAGCCATTATTAATGCGTCTGTATAAACAGAAGTTAGAAAAACATGCTATATTGTCGGCACAGATACTGGTGACCGCCGCAAATTTTAAGACAAGTGAAGAGTCCGATCGGGTACGTAATACGGTTGAGCCGTTATTGCGTCATGGTGTTATTCCCATTATTAATGAAAATGATGCGACAGCGACACAAGAGCTGGAACTAGGAGATAATGATCAACTTTCGGCATATGCCGCCGTTGCCTTTAATGCCGACATGCTTGTCATTCTTTCTGATATTGATGCGTATTATGATAAAGATCCCAATCATCATGCAGATGCCACCATTAAATTACATGTTCATACTATTGACTCGGACGAACTCCATAAAGAGGTGACCCCAAACAATAGTTTTGCAACCGGTGGCATTGTTACGAAACTTAAGGCTGCTGCTTACATGCTACGACATGACAAAGCGATGTACTTGGCAAGCGGATTCGATTTGAATGACGCTAAAGCTTTTTTGCTGCATAAAAATCATATCGGCGGTACGCTGTTTTCAAAGGGTAAGTAATGCCAAAAGTGATTTTTATGGGAACCCCCGATTATGCTGCAGAGATTTTAGCAACACTGATTACTGCTGATGATATTGAGGTCGTGGCCGTTTATACGCAACCAGACAAACCGGTAGGTCGTAAGAGAATCATGACCCCTTCACCGGTGAAACTACTGGCACAAAAGCACCATATTGATCTGTATCAGCCCCAAAGTATTCGCGATGAGTCCGTTGTTATGAAACTACAAGATATTTTATGTGATATGATTATTGTTGCCGCTTACGGGCAGCTTCTCCCCAAAACCATTTTGGAATATGCCCCCTGCATCAATCTTCATGCATCGGTTTTACCACATTATCGTGGTGCAAGTCCCATTCAGCAATCTCTGCTCAATGGTGATCGTAGCAGTGGTGTGACAGCGATGCTTATGGATGAGGGAATGGATACGGGAGCCATTTTAAAAATTGCAGACGTTGATATTGCCAATGATGAGATGGCTGCTACACTATTTCATAGATTGACGCAAACTGCCTCACAGCTGACACTAGAGGTGTTACGAACGTTTCATACATTGACGCCAATATCTCAGGATGATACACAGGCAACCTATTGTAAAAAGATTACCAGATCTGATGGTGAAGTCTATTTTGATGATGCCCGGCACCTGTATAACAAGTATCGTGCTTATACTCCATGGCCGGGGCTATTTCTTTCGAGTGGGCTAAAGCTAAAAGTGATGAAACTGCATGAGACGACATCGAACAATCGTGCCGGAACGATTCTTAAAATAACGAAAGCATATGCCATTATTGGATGTGAACGGGGGAGTATTAAGCTCTTGCGTGTTCAACCGGCATCTAAAAAAGAGCTTTCAGTATATGACTACATTAACGGTAAGCGGTTGCGTGTTGAAGATACTTTGGCTTGAACGTGTTGATTCAACACAAACGTATTTGCTACAGGGATTGAAAGCAGATCGACTGCATGCACCCATTGCCGTCGTCGCGTCGGAGCAGACAGAGGGTCGTGGCAGTCGGAACAATCATTGGATCAGTCTCAAAGGCAATCTTTTTTTTTCATTTGCCCTAGCACGAAATACCCTTCCTGATGATCTGAAACTTGAATCAAGTTCTATCTATTTTTCGATGCTTTTTAAGGAGATATTGGCAGCACGAGGTTCTGCTGTATGGCTCAAATGGCCGAACGATTTTTATGTGGGTAATCAAAAAATTGGAGGAACCATCACGACATTGTATGAGGATATTGTCATTTGTGGCATGGGTGTAAATATGATATCGGCACCGCAAAAATTTAAAACGCTTGATGTTTCTATTGAAATTAGTGATATATTGACACAATATTTTAAGTTGTTGAAAAGTTCTCTCTCATGGAAGCAAATTTTTAGTAAGTTTGAGTTAGAATTTTACAAAAGTCGAAAGTTTTTTACCCACACAAAGAGTGGAGAAATTTCACTTCAGGAAGTGGTACTGCAATATGATGGTTCGGTGGAGTATAATGGTGAAAAGGTATACAGTCTAAGATGAGTGAAGTCATAGTCATAGCCAATCAAAAGGGGGGTGTCGGTAAAACGACGACTGCCGTGAACCTTGCTGCATCGCTTGCCGTTGCGGAGAAAAAGGTATTGCTTATTGATGCCGATCCCCAGGCGAATGCAACAACATCGTTGGGATACTCCCGTAATGATTATGAACACAATATCTATCATGTTCTTATTGGAGCGTCGAAAATTAAGGAGACGATTTTAAAGACGTCGTTACCTTCTCTTAATCTTGTTCCTTCCAACATTGGTGTGGTTGGTCTGGAAAAAGAGTATTACGACGCCGAAAATTCAAAAGGTCGGGAGTTGATTTTAAAGCGTGCTATTGCACAGGTAAAAAAAGAGTATGATTATATTATTATTGATTCTCCTCCGGCATTAGGTCCCATGACGATTAATGCTCTTTCTGCTTCCAATTCAGTCATTATCCCGATTCAGTGCGAATTTTTTGCTTTAGAGGGGTTGGCGCAGCTCCTCAATACGGTGCGCTTAATTCGTAAAACCATCAACCCGAAACTGGAGATTAAAGGCTTCCTACCAACGATGTACAGTTCACAAAATAATCTCTCCAAGCAGGTATTTGCCGATCTGTCCCAACATTTTGAGTCTAAGCTGTTTAAAGATACTAAAGATGACTTTATTGTCATCCCTAGAAATGTAAAACTGGCAGAAAGTCCGAGCTTTGGAAAACCGGTTATTCTGTATGATGTGAAATCACGCGGCTCCATTGCCTATCAAAATCTGGCTCAGGCGATTATTGCGTAATGGCAAAAGAGGCATTAGGTAGAGGTCTGGGAGCACTCCTGGGCGAAATGAGTGAGGCTTACGATAATGAAGTTCCCGATCGTGGTGATGTACTTGAAATTCCGCTGAAGCAGATTCGTCCCAATCCCTACCAGCCACGAAAAACATTTGATGAAAAATCACTTCAAGAGTTGGGAGAATCTATTAAGCGACACGGACTATTGCAGCCGATTGTCGTTGTTGAAGATGAGGTTGACGGCTATATTTTAGTAGCAGGAGAGCGTCGTCTTCGTGCTTCCAAAATGGCAAAGCTCAAAACTATTAAAGCGATTGTCGTCAAAATTGATGAAGAGCAGATGCGTCAACATGCACTCATAGAAAACATACAGCGTGATGAACTCAATGCCATAGAACTTGCTGATGCATATCATGAGTTAATTCAGGTTCATAGAATAACACATGATGAACTGGCCGCCATGGTCAATAAAAGTCGTACTCATGTTACTAATGCTTTACGACTGCTTCAGTTATCAAAAAAAGCGCAAAAGGCACTAGTAGACGGAAAGATTAGTGCCGGTCATGCAAAAGTGCTTGTACCGCTTGATGAGAAAGAACAGGTGCTTATGGTTGACTCCATTATTGGACAGAAATTAAGCGTTCGTGACTTGGAGCATTTGCTCAAAAATGCTCGCAATATTAAAAAAAGTGAAACAACGTCTAGTGTTGATAAGATATTGGATTTTACTGCTCTTGAAGAGAGACTCAGAGCGTTAAATATCAGATTTACATGTAAATCTGATAAAATGACGTTGACATTTCATTCTGATGATGAAATTGCTGCTTTTCTTAATAAACTGAACTAAAACTTTTTCTTACTTTAACTATATCTTCACTTTATTAATTGTATAATCCCGTAACTTTTAGGAGGTGATATGTTAGATATAAGTCCAATACTGCTCGCAGTCACGATCGTTGTCTTTCTTATTCTTATCGCCGTTCTGAACAGTTGGCTTTACAGACCACTTTTTGCTTATATGGAAAAACGTGATGCAGATATCAAAAATGACCTCAATGAAGCAGGGTCTACCGATGATGAAGTTGCAGCACTCAAAGCCGAAGCACAAGGTATTATAGATGAAGCTAAACGTGCAGTTTCGGAGTTAAGAGAAAAAGTTATAGCAGATGCAAGAGAGCTTGCCAATAGTAAAATTGATGCAAAACGGGCAGAATTAGCCGGTCAATACAGTGAGTTTGAAACGTCATTGAATGAAGAGCGCAAACAGATTAAAGTAGCGTTGCTTTCACAAGTGCCGTTATACAAAGAAGCTGTTAAAGCTAAATTCTCTCAAATATAAGGAGTTATGGTGCTTAAAACAGGTATAACATTACTTATGATGACGGGGTATGCCGTGGCATCGACGGGTGCAGGTGAGGGCGGAACGGATATTGTTGAACGTACAATAAACTTTCTGATTTTTGCCGGAATTCTTTACTACTTGCTGGCAGAACCCGTTAAAGGGTTTTTTACCGGAAGAACGGCAGGCATTGCGGCAGATCTTGAAAAGGTTCAGGAAAAATTGCGTGACTCAAAAGCAGCAAAAGAGGCGGCTTTGGCTGACGTTGAGGAGGCACACAAATTTTCAACGCAATTACATGAGAATGCTAAAAAAGAGAATGCTATAATTAAAGATAAAATCATGGCGCAGTGTGAGAGTGATATTGAAAATATCATCAGGCAGCATGAGTCGTTAATGGACTTGGAACAACGTAAAATGGTGCGTGACACGGTTAGTGACATTATGGGTGAGCTCTTGAGTGAAGAGAGCGCCGGTTTCGATAAAGAGATGATGGCAAAAATTATTATGAAAAAGGTGGCGTAAATGGAAGAGTTAATTGCCAGACGCTATGTCAAAGCCTTAAAGGGAACATTGAAACCTAAAGAAGTTGGTGTTGTGAATGATCTCTTTAACATACTTGCATCCGAATTTGATAATGAAAAATTTTTACATGTATTTCAGAGCCGTGATGTCTCTAATGCACAAAAACAAAAGCTATTGCTAAGCATTGTAAAAAGTATCAAAAGTACTAAAATCAATAACTTTATGAAACTTTTGGTAGAAAATGGACGGATCGATATCATTCCTGCAATCTCTTCTGAATTACGTAAAGAGGTTGCTCGTATGAATAAAAGCTATAGTGGAAAAATTTATAGTGATCAATATCACTATCACTATAAA
>JALUJE010000029.1 GCA_027057185.1 Helicobacteraceae bacterium
ATCAGGGCATCCCACCCCTTAGGATCGCTCAGTGGTTTTCGATCTAAGACGTTAATCTTTAAATCGCTGATATTGGGTTTCTTAGAAAAACTGTTTTTTAAAAAACTTTCAACTTCTATGTTGCTTGCCGCCATCAGGGTCGAGCTTAGTAGTACTGTCGTCGTCAATAATTTCCACGTCAATGACATCATATTCATCCTTCTTGTAATGATTTGATTTTATATTATCCGAGTTGTATTTTGCCGAAAAACGGTTAACCAACAAGCTCACAAAAACGCTAAATTGCATTAATACACCGATAATGTCCGTTAAAAACCCTGGAACAATAAGTAAAAAGGCACCAAAGACCGTAAACAGATTAAGTTCTTGAAAGCGTCGCAAATCAATATTGTCACTCGAAATCGACTGTAGGTTTTTAATAAGTGTCGTTCTAAAATTGACCAGTAAAATAATACCGATCATCGCACTAAAAATCAGTTCGAAAAAGGTAGCCACCCCTCCGATTATGGAGGCAATGTTGGTAGAGATGACGACTTCTAGAAACAGATATATTAAAAAATAAATCACGTCGATATCCGTTGTAGAATGGTCTCTAAAGCCGTATCTGCCGCCAGTGTCTCTTGTTCAAGAGTGGCACGATCCATCAACTGTATGTTCCCGTTCATCAATTCTTTTCCGACAATCACGGTATAGGGAAAACCAATAAGCTCCGCATCTTTCATTTTAAATCCAAACCGCTCTTTTCGATCATCCAGCATCACCTCAACACCACGTTGCTTCAGCTGCTCGTACAGTGTTTGCGCAAAACTCATCTGCTGGTCATCTTTAATATTTGAAATCATAACATTAATGATATAAGGCGCGGTTGAGAGGGTCCAAATACACCCCCTATCATCATGGTGTTGTTCAATAACAGCAGCTAGCAAACGGCTGATTCCCATACCGTATGTTCCCATAATAAACGGCTCACGCTGCCCTTTTTCATTGAGGAATTCTGCTTTAAGTGCCGCAGAATACGTTGTGCCGAGTTTAAAAATATGCCCAACTTCTATGCCCTTGGTCAAGGAGAGTATACCCTCATCACAGTGAGGGCAACTGTCTCCTTCACACACTTCGGTAATATCTGCAAAATCGGCATTTATTAAAGCACTAAAATTGACACCCACATAGTGATAATCCTTTTCATTGGCTCCACATATCATTGCATCAGCATTTTTTAATGACACATCTAAAACCATTTTACATGTATTGAAATTCAAAGGTCCCATAAAACCGGTTATCAGCCCGGCTTCTTGTAGTTCCTCCTCACTGACATCCACAAGTTCCAAAGCGTGAAGTGCATTGACAGCCTTAACGTCTTGAAGCGTATCACTGCCTCGTAAAAAGAAGAGAACAATATCACTGCCTTCATCATAGACGGCGCGCTTGGCTACCGCTTTTACCAGATAATAAGGATCTACTTTAAAAAAATATGCCAGCGACTCTATGGTTGTAATATCAGGCGTCATAAAACGGTTAAATTCTGCCTCAGGTGCTTCTGGAATATCCTTTTTTGAGCCTCTTACGGCGGCTTCAATATTCGCAGCATATTGACAATGGTCACATATGGCAATCGTGTCTTCACCACTATCGGCTATAACCATCAGCTCTTTGGAGCCTGACCCGCCAATAGTGCCGCTATCGGCTTCAACTATTCGAAACTCTAAACCCAAACGCGTTAAAATGCGCTGGTACGCTGCTTCAACCGTGGCAAACTCACGATTTAAATCTTCTGTAGAACTATGAAAACTATATCCATCTTTCATTACAAATTCACGACTGCGCATTAATCCAAAGCGCGGACGCGCTTCATCACGAAACTTGGTCTTAATCTGGTAGAGATGCATCGGAAGCTGCTTGTAACTATTAACTCGGTTACATACGAGATTGACCATCATCTCTTCATGTGTCGGACCCAAGACAAAAAGATTCTCTTTGCGATCTTTAAACCGCAATAACTCTTTGCCAAATTTTTCAATACGTCCACTCTCCTGCCACAACTCTACGGGTGTCACAAAGCTTAATTCAACCTCTTGTGCGCCAATGGACTCCATCTCGTCATTGACGATTGTCTCAATTTTTTTGAGTACCCGTTTCCCTAAAGGTAAAAAGTTATACAGTCCACTTGAAACCTGAGAGATGAAACCGGCACGACTTAAAAAGATGTGACTTGCCAATACCGCATCATTAGGTACCTCTTTGGTAGTGGGAATAAATGCCTTTGAGCGTCTCATGACTCTCCTTTTTCAAGATATTGTTCACAGCTGGCATTCTGGTCGCGTTTGGTATCGAGCATGTAGGTTAATGCTTTAATCAGTGTGTCAGAATCGTTTCCGTTAGAGCTTGCACGAATTTTACTGGTTAAATCATGCAAAAAACGCTTGACAACCTGCTCACCCATTTTTACAGCTTCTTGTTCATATTCCTTAGGAATAAATCCTTTAGTAATCACCCGTGCCGTTTCATCGGTTGAAGCCTTGTAGGCACGCTTGTACATCTCTTTAATAATCGGCTCAACCGAAAGACGCTTCAAACAGTCATAAAACAGCTTGGTATGCCGAGCCACGGTGGTGTAAGAGAGCGTTGCCTCCTCTTCACGAAGGGCAAGATTTTCATCGACAATATTTTTTAAATCATCTACCTGATAGAGCACAATCATATCATCATGGTGACACTCAATATCGCGAGGCACCGCCATGTCAACCCAATAACGTTGAAAATGACAAGGACTGATGTGTTCATCGGTAATAATAGGATCTTTCGATCCTGTGGAGGTAAACAGCAGATCGTACTCATTCACGGCATCATAAAGCTCTTCAAAATCCCGTACTTTCGTTTGAAATTCCCGAGCAATAGCTTCTGCCTTACTGCGGGTGCGGTTCATCATGGTAACCTCTACCCCATGAGAGATAAGATGTTTTGCCGCCAGTGAAGACATCTCTCCCGCACCAATGACAAGTGCGCGTTTTCCCTCAAGATCTTCTGCTTCTTTTTTAATTTGAGCAACAGCCACACTAGCAATTGAGACAGGGTTCGATGAAATATTTGTGGAGTTTCGTACCTCTGCGGCACACTTAAACGCATAGTGAATCGCGCGAGAAAGTTCGTGATTGCAAAAGCCGCTATCATACGCAAAGCGAAAAGCATCTTTCAGCTGACCGGCAATCTGTGTTTCACCGACGACAAGAGAATCCAACGAACTTGCAACACTAAATAGATGATAAATGGCCCCTTTATCATCAAAAATATCGGAACGATTTTTTAACTCTTCAATCTCAATTCCCGAGCGGGTGTTTAAGAGCGTAAAAATATGTTCACTGGCCGACTCAACATCACTACAGTAACAAAAAATCTCCATACGATTACATGTAGAAAGTAAAATGGATTCTTCAATACTCGAGACGGAGTTAAGCTTCTGCAAACATCCTGTTTTATGGTTTTCATCAGGATATGCCAACTTCTCACGAATGGCTAATGTCGAGTTTTTATGCGTAAAACTGATAATAAGGTAATGCATCAATAACTTCTTTTCATCATGGTGTCAATAATAGCAATAAGCTCAGCATCACCATCAACACTTGCAATGGCTTCATCGCTGAGTTTTCTGGCAATAGCATAGGCCTTTTCAATGCAGTGATGTGTTTCCATCTTGGAGCGAATCCAAGCGCTCTCTTCAGGCGTAAGAACCTTGGCATGATAACATTTCAAACGTGCTTTATCATCGCTATTTAATGCTTCGTACAGGTAAATATAGGGCAAGGTACATTTGCCTTCAACAAAGTCGTTCATCGCCGGTTTTCCCAACGTGGCATCATCAGAAACAATATCTAAAATATCATCAATAATTTGAAAAGCGAGCCCCAGATTTTTTCCGTAAATACTATAAGCCGTTGCATCTTTTTGAGCCAGCAATGCTGCTGAAACAGCCGTTGCTTCAATAAGGGTTGCCGTTTTTAAGTAGAGCATTTGCATGTAAGCATCGGCATCACTGTTAAAGTGTTCCGCCATATTCACATCCATCATCTCCCCCACAGAAAGTGCGGTAACGGCATTGGAAACAGCTGAAGCAATCGCACTGTCATAATGTACCAACTCGCTAAATGCTTTAGAGTAAAGCACATCACCAAGCATGATGGCCGTTTTACTGTCTTCTGTAGCATTAATAGACGGAACTCCCCGGCGCAACGATGCCTCATCGATTACATCATCATGCAATAGGCTTGCCGCATGAATCAGCTCAATAATAGCAGCAAGACGTATGGACGCATTCGATGATGCGGCAATTTTCAATACCAGTTTGGCTCGGAGCCGTTTACCTCCACTTAATGCATGAAACAACCGTGTTATCTCCCCATAACCAATCTGCTCAACTAGATTATGAATATCGCTCTCTACGTGTTCTATCATTGCCTACATTGTCTCCTGTAAAAATTTCAATGTCACTCGTTCATTGTCATCACTTAAATAGATGTCGAAACGTGCCTGTTTCGTCTCGAAATCGAACTGTTTAAATGTCACGACAAGATAAGGCGGCATCGCATGACTTTTTCCTTTAGCAAGAAGCTCTACACAAAAACTTCTATGGTTATAGTGTAAACGCAACAGAGTCTGCGCTACAAAATCATCATAAGCGTGCAACACCACCAAAGCATTGTCGGCATATAGAGTCCACCGAAACTCGAACAACTTTTTTAAAGCGCCACTTGTCACAACAATCTGCTCTAACTGATCTTTTTGCAATGATACACTTTTCACCGGACGCCACTCATCGGCATGCGCGAACAGTACGAACAGACAAAAGAGTAGAAAGAGTGAACGCATCATGACCGTTGGCTACTCACTTTGCGAAAGAATTTTTCCGACACTGTCCATATAAATATTTTTTGTTGCCACATCAATCTCCGCTGCTTTCTCAAAGATTACTGCTTTGAGTAGCCTTTCAAGCTCATCCGCATCAACACCACGCTCTTCTAGCAACAGTTCTAACGCGGCAATACGCTCGACTAACTGTAACAATTCTACTTCGGCTATATTCCGGTTAGCATTATAAACTATCTCTAAAAACTTACTTTTTGGAGATCCCATAAAAATATCATCTTCATCTTCAAATAAAGCATACATGTAGGCTAATCCATTTTATTAAATTTGGCGATTATACCACCTCGACTCTAAAATACAACTAATCTTCTGCATCTAGCTATAAAATTGTATTATAA
>JALUJE010000030.1:0-1420 GCA_027057185.1 Helicobacteraceae bacterium
TGACGGAGCACGCACCATAGATGCTCAAGGCAATAGCAATGAGCAGGACCTTAAAAACGGCGGACTCGAACTCACCCTCACACCTACGGATACACTCGAACTCACTTTGGGCTATCAGGCAACCCGCCTTGAAAGTACGTATGGCGGCGCGTTAACACTCAAAGAATTTTTAGACGATCCTACACAAGCGAGTACCTCCGGAAGTTCCGAACAAGAATATGACAGCGATGTCTACTCCCTTGCTCTGGCATATGACATCAACGAGGCGCTCCGAGTGTCGATGCACGGTTCTCGTGAAGAGAAGGAGTCTCGCTATATTACTTACAACAGTATTGCCAAATATACCTACGATGGGCTCAGCGGCACACTTGATTACGAGAGCAATGCCCTAACTGCCACGCTTGGCGTAGATCTTTTTAACGGAGAACGCGACGGTTATGGCAACAAAACCTCCAAAGACAATCTTGGCGCATTTATTCTGGCACAGTATCGTCTTGAGCGTCATACGTTTAAGGCGGGTTATCGCTATGAAACGGTGAACTACCGCTATCATGAAGCTACCAACAACCTTAAAGACGATGAAACCCTCTATGGCATCGAGTTCGGATACAACTATAAAATCAGCCCCGAGCGCTCGATATTTGCCTCTTTAGCGCACTCCTATCAGGCTCCTGACATTGACCGTTTTTTTACCTTTGGCAGCTTTAACGGATTTATTGACCCGATGACGGCAAACAGTGTTACTCTGGGCTATAACGCCATCACCACAAACAATAAGTTTAAAATCGCTCTTTATTATATTGATCTCAGCGATGAAATCTACTATCACGCTGATCCTACCTTTGTTAATGCCAAAAATACCAATATTGACGATTCTCACAAATACGGTCTTGATCTCTACGATAAATTTTTAGTCACCGATACCTTTCATGTCAGTATTAACTACAACTATGTAAAAGCGATCATCGACACCGAACGTGAAAGCGGTGATAACTACAACAATAATGAGCTTCCCGGGGTTCCCAACCACACAGCAAAAGTCATGCTTTCGTACCTGCCAAACGACCGCCTCACCCTTTCATTACTGCATACGCACCGTTCTAGTACCTATGCCGCCGATGATTTCAATAACCACTTTGCCCAAGAACAGCGTACCTATCGTTCCACCGATATTGCAGCAAACTATCGCTGGGGACACTATGCATTTTTTGCCAAAGTCAATAACCTGTTTGATCAAAACAACGGTCTATGGATTAGAGATGATGCCATCTACCCTATCAATGTTTCAACCACCGTTATTGCCGGGTTGAACGTCACCTATTAGACTAACGTCATGAAACAGCCTGCTGCTATAAAACGTTAACATGCGATTGATACTACTGCTACTGCTGGTCCTGAACCTCTATGCTGAACGTATTAT
>JALUJE010000030.1:1430-5235 GCA_027057185.1 Helicobacteraceae bacterium
CGTATTATTGCCCTCAGCCCTGCCATCGCCGAAATTCTTTTTGCCGTCGGGCGCGGCAGTGAAGTCGTTGGCGTCAGCGACTATACCGTTTTCCCCAAAGCGGCAACCCTGCTTCCAAAAATCGGTGATTACTTTCAACCCAATCTCGAGACTATTGTGTCGCTACATCCGACCCTCGTTGTCGGGCAGAGCAATCATGCCGATCTGCTGCAACAGCTACAACAACTGCACATTGCCACAAAGATGGTACATTTGGAACATATCGATAGTATCATAGACAGCATTGCACAACTTGGAAATCATACGACACAGGCTCATGCACGTATCAAAGAGATAGAAACTGCTAAACGCCGCTATCACAACGTAGCTCCTTCCCATCGTGTTCTCATTGTTTTTGGGCTTTTTTCCAATCTTCGTGACCCTATTTATGCTAGCGGTCCCAATCTCTTTTTTGATGAAATTCTTGAAATCTGCGGTACCAAAAATGCCATTATTGCCACCATACCCAAACAACCGGTACTGACCTATGAATCCCTCATCGCGCTGAACCCCGATACCATACTCATTATCAACAGCAATCACAATCTCCATACCAATGAAGCCCTTCAAGCATGGTATAAGGTTCCCGTTATTGCAGCAAAAAATGGGCGTATCATCGTGCTTGATGAAGATTATCTTGCCATGCCATCACATCGTATTTCCCAGAGTATTGCTACCATTTGTAAGGCACTCCGGTGATCATCGCAGACAACCTCTCATGTCGCTACAATGAGCGTGCTTATCTCACAAAACTCTCTTTTCATGTCCATTCACACCTCAACATTTTAGGCGCCAACGGAACAGGAAAAAGCATGCTCGCACGTACGTTGTGCGCACTGTTGCCCTATCGGGGATCGCTAACGCTTCACCATACCGAACTCCACGCCCTCTCTTCAAACACCATTGCCAAAACCGTGAGTTATATTCCTGCAAAACTGGAACTTTTTGACCGTTACACTACCGTTGAAACCTTTGCACTGCTGGGACGCTACCCTCATAAAGCACCCTACAAAGACTATCTGCAGAGCGATTATGATGATGTCACGGCTACACTCACACAACTGGGACTTGACACACTCAGACACCAACCTGTCCACCAACTCAGTTCGGGGCAACAACAGCTGCTCCTGATTGCTCAAGCACTCATTCAGTCCACCGATATTATGATTTTTGATGAACCAACCGCCAATCTTGACCCACACAACAGTGTTATCTTTGCCAAACTTCTTCGACAACTTCAAACGTCTCATACTACCATTCTCATTACCCATGATTTAACACTGGCCGCCTATATTCAAGGGGCGGTACTGTTTATGCATGATCATACAGCATCGTTTTATGATCGTGCCGACTCCTTTTTTGATACCGATAATCTGCAACGCTGTTATGGGGTTCCTTTTCATCCACAGACGAGAACGGTGCTCTATGAATAAGACCCTAACACTGTGCATCCTAATCTTACTGGCTGTCATCGCACCGTTTATCGGTACCGTTTCATTACATATATCCGATATTTTAATTTCAGGAACCCTGAGCCATCAGATCTTTTTTGAACTGCGACTGCCACGAATATTACTAGCATTTATGGCCGGAGCCACGTTGGCACTCTCGGGGCTACTCTTTCAGAGTCTCTTTCGCAATGTGTTAATGACACCCTATACGCTAGGAATCTCCAGTGGTGCTATTTTAGGGGCAGGTATTGGAATGAAGCTGGGACTGGGCACCCTCTTTTTGGGTATTGGTGCCCTATCGCTATTTGGATTTTTGGGTGCGGTACTGACCGTCGTTTTACTGTTGTACCTCAGTCGTTTTCTGCATCATGATCGCAGCAATTCTTTACTCCTTCTGGGTATTGCTCTCTCCTTTTTCTATACGGCGGCACTGATGATTCTCTACTACCTCAGCAGCGCCATGGAGAGCCATACCCTATTACGGTTTACCATGGGGTCACTGTCTACCATCGGGTACACCACGCCACTGCTGGTGAGCGCCACTGCAATACTGCTCTTGGTAGTTTTACATGTAAAACGGTATGAACTGCATCTGTTAGCCCTCTCTGAAGAGCAGGCTCGCTTAAAAGGTATTGCCAGTGAAAGGCTGCGGCTCATGTTACTCATTGTCGCGTCATTGAGCATTGGCGTACTCATTAGTCAAACCGGTCCCATTGGGTTTGTCGGTCTTATTGTACCGCATATGGTACGAACTCTCTACCGGCACGACGTCTCACGGCTCATTGTTCCCACCTTTATTGTGGGTGGACTTTTTCTTGTGGTCTGCGACCTTATTGCCCGAATGCTCAGTACCGGCAGTGACATTCCCATCGGTATTATTACGGCGCTTTTAGGCGGGCCTTTTTTTATCTACCTGATTTTAAGAAATACCTAAGTGCCCACCCGATACTACGATGTTAACACCTTTAGCGTCGTATCTGAGGGGATGCACCCACCCGGCAGTGAGGCACTCAGTCATGTCATAATTAGGCGTTATCTTTTTTCGGAGTAACATCATAAACATAGAGTGTCGGTTCGGCACTTAAACGGTTTTGTGAATGCCCGACGACCACATTGTATGTGTGACCGTTTTGCAGCTTTTTGTTCCATGTAAGCGATGCCCCGTTACTCAACACCAGCGTGAGAGAAATATTCTCTAACGTGTCACTGACACCGGCAATTTCAAAGCGGTCATTTTCCCGGTAGTTAACAGGCTCACTTACCCGCACACCTCCAACTTCCAAATGCACCGTCGATGTATCTTCCCACCCAGGCAGCTGATTGCCACTATTCTCAGTCGGCAGCGCATTGATAAAATTGATACTTACCCGATCCGCTCTCGTAGCTTTCACATTGGTAAAGACTCGCACATCCAAAGGAATATGTCGTGTACTATCAGGACTGCTACTTCCAAATATCAACAGACTCTGCTCTCGGTTACGCAGATTGCTCGCCGGTATTTTAATATTTTCACTCCCATACGTCTCAAACATTAGAAAAGAGCGGTCTGTAATGTTCAAATAGTACTGCTTTGAGTCACCATAGACATACTCGTACTTAATAGATGTAAAGTACGTTTGCACATCATAGTACCGCTTGTTCGAACCGTTAGCGTCATAACCTTTTGCATAATAAAAACCATAGGGATCACTATAGAAGTTATCAGCATATGGAAAGAGTGAGTACGGGTAGGTGTCGTACAAAAATGTATTGCTCCAGTCATCGAAAAACAGATTGTTGTAGTAAAAGTCATTGTTAAAATACGGCTCTTCAAAAAAGATACTCATGGTTGTTGAAGCACCGACTTTCATGTTGATGACGTTGAGCGAATTTCGTGTCGCCTTGTCATTGTCAAAATCATAGCAGGCACTAAGAAGTAGCAATAACAGTACCATGAATATTGATTGCATATGTTTCATTGTCATCTCCTGATTTGTGTTATATTATACATTATTACTGTGTAATAATCGTAAGCGCGGTATGAAAATTGTTAAAAAGTCTTACTCTCCCTTGCTTTTAGAGGCATTTTGTCTTATAATCTCATTTCCAAAATGTAGACAGGTGGCCGAGTGGTCGAAGGCGCACGCCTGGAACGCGTGTGTAGGGAAACCTACCGAGAGTTCGAATCTCTTCCTGTCTGCCATAGAAATTTACATGTAAATTTCTCTATTTTGGGGCATTAGCTCAGCTGGGAGAGCGCTTCGCTGGCAGCGAAGAGGTCAGCGGTTCGATCCCGCTATGCTCCACCATAAACTACTCAATTTTCACATCTATGG
>JALUJE010000031.1 GCA_027057185.1 Helicobacteraceae bacterium
GCGGTATGGAAGAGTTGATTGTTGATGATGATCTTTTTTCTGCACCCCAATTTTACCGAAGCCAATTATGTTTATCAAAAAATTAAAGAGTGGAATATACCTCTGGAGGCTGATATATTAGAGCAGCTTGAGGGTATTAAAGAACATGCTAAAAAAGGTTCTTATATTCAACGTTATAAAGGTTTGGGAGAGATGAATCCTGAACAGCTTTGGGAGACAACGATGACACCGGAAAATCGTGTACTTTTGCGTATTAGTATTGAAGATGCTGAAAGTGCCAGTGACTCTTTTAATCTTTTTATGGGTGATGATGTAGAACCGCGTCGTAACTATATTGAAACGCATGCTAAAGATGTTAAACACTTAGATGTCTAAATTATGTTATTACCTGAAATAAAAGAGCGAGAAGCACAATTTAAATTGGCTATTCGTATGGGATTTCCCATTTTTCTGCTCTCTTCGGTATTGCTTTTTTCATTGCTTTCACAATATCTTGACGTCATTCCAAGTAGCTTTATTATTATTGTTGTTGGGCTCTTTGCCGTAGCAGTCTATTTTCTTTTTTATTTGATTTACAAAGGATATGACGAACGTATAACCGATCCGATTACTCATGTATTTACCCGTGAGTACGGTATGGATCTCTTTAAAAAAGAGATTCAGCAAGAGAGCGAGTATACGTTTGTATTAATTTCCATTATGAATCTGCATGATATTAATGAGCAGTATGGGCTTAAGAATGGTGATATCGTTCTCTATGAGACGGCACAGTGGATTGGACGTTTTTTTGAAGAAAAAGGGGTGAAGAATTTTCCTATTAGTGTCTTAAAAGGTGGTGATTATCTTATTGGTTTGAAGGGAGACAAAAGTCGTTATAAAACCATGATGGATATTTTGTGTATGAAAGTTGAAGACTATATTGTCGAAGATATAGAGGTCAATATCACAGGTGCAATTATTGATACGTCTTACAGTAAGAGTATGGACCACATTATCAATAAACTTATTGAAATACGCAATATGAGAGCATGTTCGAGTAAAGTAGAGCTTCAAGAGATACAGACCGATCCCGATCTTCTTGAAAAACGGGTTATTGATGCATTGCATCATAAACGGTATTCCATCTTATTTCAGCGTATTGAGAGTGATGAAAACTATTTTTGTGAAGCTTCCATTAAACTGCTTGATGATTTGGGAAAAATTATTCATTATAAAAGTTATATGTCTATTATTAGTCGGTTACGTTTGAATCGTGAGTTTGATCTTTTGCAGTTTGAAGCAATTTATCAGTTTTTACAACAGCATCAAGAAGGGATCTTTGGCGTGAGTATTTCGGCATCATCACTACGACAGCAGCAGTTTCTTCAAAAGGTACAAACATTGTTGTCTCATAGCGATTTTTCCAAACGGCTTATTTTTGTCATTGGTGAAAAAGAATATTTTGGTAATATCAAGCGTTTTAATGAGATATTGCAATCGTACCGTCGCATGGGTGTTCGTATTGCCATCGATAATTTAGGTGCGAATCAGACCAGTCTGCTCTATATGAAAGATCTTGACATTGATATTGTTCTGTTTGATAATAATTTCTCAAAACGTATTGCAAAAAAAGGATATAAGGAAATCATAGAGGGGCTGGTTGTCACTGCCAAAGCACTTCATCTGAAAAGCTGGGTTAGGATGATTGAAGATAAGACGATGTATGAAGAAGCAAAACGGATGAAGATTGACTATATTCAGGGTCACTATATTGGAAAGTTTGAGAGCTTTGAGACGATAATACAGGAGCAGTAGATGAAGTACGGTGAAAAAATTGTTACAACGTTTGATGTAGATAAAGATCTGGAAATTTGGCCCAATGAGCATCGGCGAAACTATCTTATTAAGATGACCCTGCCGGAATTTAGCTGTTTGTGTCCTCGCAGTGGGTATCCTGACTATGCTACTATTTTTGTAGAATATACCCCCGATGAATGGGTCGTTGAGCTCAAAGCAATGAAACTCTATATTAACTCATTTAGAGAGCGTTATATCTCTCATGAAAATAGTGCCAATGAAATTTATGAAGTTTTGGAGCAGAAACTTCGACCAAAATATCTAAAACTTCTTGCCGATTATAATCCTAGGGGTAATGTACACACACTCATTGAAATTGACAGTTCCAAAATGGATATTTAGCCGAATTTACCGGTGATGTACTCTTCTGTAAGTTTCTCTTTTGGGGTGACGAAGAGCTCTTCGGTTTGCCCGAGTTCAATCAATTCCCCCAGATACATAAAACCGGTGTAATCGCTTACTCGAGCTGCTTGTTGCATGTTATGCGTAACAATAACAATAGAGACCCGCTCTTTAAGCTCACTAACGAGTATTTCAATACCTTGTGTAGAGATTGGATCAAGCGCGGAAGTGGGCTCGTCAAAGAGCAAAATTTCGGGTTCAACGGCAATGGCACGGGCGATACACAGACGTTGCTGCTGTCCTCCGGAGAGTCCGTTCGCATCTTGTTTGAGGCGAGTACTGACTTCATTCCAGATAGCGGCATCTTTGAGTGATTTTTCAACGCGATCGTTTAGTTCACTTCTGTTTTTCATTCCCTGTAGGCGCAGACCGTAGGCGACATTGTCAAAAATACTCATGGGAAATGCCGTCGGTTTTTGGAAAATCATGCCAATTTTGGTACGTAGGGTAATAAGATCTTCTTTTACGTCTAAAATATTACGCCCTTCAAAAAGTACTTCTCCTGCATATTTATTGCCTGGATAGAGATCATGCATACGGTTAAACGAGCGTAGCAGTGTTGTCTTTCCACAACCGGAGGGACCAATAAGTGCCGTGACACAATTTTTGGCAATGGGCATGCTTAATTTTTTGATATTAGGTACATCGGAGCCGGCATAGGTAAATTCAAAATTATTTACATGTAAAATTTTCTCTTCAGGAACATCGATAATGGTTGCCATCATTTACCTCGCTTTTGTAATAAAAATAATCGGCCGATAATATTGAGACTTAAAATGAACATGGACAGAATAAATGCTGCTGCCCATCCCAGACGTTGCCAGTCTTCGTAAGGGCTGGTGGCATAATTATACATGGTAACGGTAAGTGATGCCATCGCTTCATTCATATCGGTATTGAGAAAATTGTCGTTAAATGAGGTAAAGAGTAGGGGTGCTGTTTCTCCGGCAACCCGGGCAATACCCAATAATATACCGGTTAATACACCCGCTCTAGCCCCGCGGTAAACAACTTGAATAATCACTTTATATTTGGGGGCTCCCAGTGCAAATGCGGCTTCTCTCAGGGTTGAGGGGACAAGCTGAAGCATGTCATCGGTGGTACGTAAAATAATGGGAATCATAATAATCGCCAATGCTATCGCTCCGGCATAGCCGCTAAAATGTCCCATAGGAATAACAACAATGGCATAAACAAATGCACCAATAACAATACTCGGAGCACTCATCATAATATCGGAAATATCCCGAATGATTTCTGCGAGTTTGGAACCTTGGGAGTACTCACTTAAGTACGTACCAGCTAATACTCCTAAAGGGACACCTGCTGCCGTAGCATACATTACGATGAGAAGCTGTCCAATAAGTGCCTGTTTTAAGCCGCTATTTTCATAACCCGGAGGTGCACCTTCATTAATAAATATGCCGATATTGAGTGCTTCAATACCGTTGAAAATTAGAACGCCCAAAATCCAAAATAAAAAACTTAGCCCAATTAGTGCCGAGATGGTAGAGAGGGTCATGACAATGTTGTTGATTGCAATACGTTTTTGCCTATAATTCATCACTACAGTCTCCTTTTTCGACGAAGAAAATAGAATTTGGCAATAGAAATAATCGTAAAACTAATGACCAGTAAAATGAGTGAGAGCTCAAAAAGACTTGAAAAATACAGGTCGGTATCGGCTTCAGTAAATTCATTGGCAAGTGTTACGGGAATAGAGGTTGCCGGTGCGCTTAGATCGGTTGAGATTTTGTGAACATTTCCCATGACAAACGTTACGGCCATAGTTTCACCGATAGCACGTCCCAAGGCCAGAATCAGTGAACCGATGATACCCGCTTTGGCATAGGGGATAATAATATTTTTAACCACATCCCATTTCGTGGCACCGAGTGCATAGGCAGACTCTTTTAGAATGTCGGGTGTCGTATTCATGGCATCACGGGTAACTGCCGCCATAAACGGCAGAATCATGATAGCTAAAACAATGCCGGCAGTGAGCATGCCGATACCCAGTCCACCAAATATATCGCGAACAATAGGTACAAAATAAAAGAGTCCCCACATGCCGTAAACTACCGAAGGAATCGCGGCTAAAAGCTCTATGGAGACACCGACGGGAGCTTTGAGTCTGTGGTGAGCAATTTCACTTAAAAAGATAGCGACCCCAATGGCAATGGGTACGGCTAGCAGCATCGCTAGAAAGGTCGAGATTACTGAACCGGTAATCGCAGGAAGTGCACCGAACTTTTCAAGGTTTGGCGCCCATTTTGTTTCAACTAGAAAGTCGAATCCGAAAGCATTAATGGAATCTAGAGAGTGCTGAAACAGCACAGTAAAGATCCATGCCACAATGAGCAAAATACTCAAAGCTATGATTTTTGTTGAGAAGGCAAAAAGTTTATCGATAACAATACCCACAGTGATACTCCATTCAAAAGTTTCAAATTCTAAAACAATTTGATTACCATTGGGTTACTGCATATATGAACAACTGTTCATATATGCTTTTATTGGCGTCTGGGGAGCAATGAAACAGATATTTATAAGGAGTCAGAATAATCGTTTTATGAAACGATTATTGACATTTCGGACAGGTTCCTGAAATGATTAATGATGTATCATTAACGGCATATCCGTTCTCATCGGCAATGGTACGTGCCATATGGACAATATCAAAACAAATATCTTTAAATTCACCACAAACATGACAGACGAGATGGGCATGCGGTGTTTTGGTAATTTCATAACGTGCTTTGACTTCAGGGGCTTTGACCTCTTTAATAAGGGATGTTTCAAGCATAGCATTGATGTTTTTGTAGAGGGTTGCCAACGAGATGGAGGAGAACTGTTTTTTTATGGATGCAAACAGCTCTTCAATACTGATGTGCCCGGCTTCATGCATGAGTTGCAAGATTCCAAGACGCTGGGGAGTGATTTTTAAATTGTTCTGTTTTAGTAGTAATTCGTAATTCATGCTGGAATTATAACAC
>JALUJE010000032.1 GCA_027057185.1 Helicobacteraceae bacterium
GTATTTGTTAACAAGATGGATCGTACCGGAGCGGATTTTTATGAAGTTGAAAATCAGATTCGTGACCGTTTAAAAGGGAATCCCGTACCCATTCAGCTTCCTATTGGAGCTGAAGAGAATTTCCAGGGAGTGATTGATCTGGTAAAAATGAAGGCCATTGTGTGGGATCAGGATGCGGCTATGGGATCTAACTACCATGTTGAAGAGATTCCATCAGACCTTCAGGAAAAAGCAGAAGCGTATCGTGAGAAGATGATTGAAGAGATCTCTTCGGTTGATGGTAATGAAGTGCTTATGGAAAAATTCCTTGAGGGTGATGATATTTCTGAGGAAGAGATTGTTGCTGCTATTAAAGCGGCAACCATTGGGATGCATATTGTTCCTATGACTTGTGGTACTGCCTTTAAAAATAAAGGGGTACAGACCCTTCTGGATGCCGTAGTCGCTTATATGCCGGCTCCAACTGAGTGTGCCAATATTAAAGGTACTAAAATGGACGATGAAGAGCAAGAGATTGTTGTCGAATCTACCGATAATGGTCCGTTTGCCTCTTTGGCCTTTAAAATTATGACGGACCCGTTTGTGGGTCAATTGACGTTTATCCGTGCTTATCGTGGCAGTCTTGATTCGGGGTCGTATGTTCATAACTCTACCAAGGACAAAAAAGAACGTATTGGCCGTATCATGAAAATGCATGCTATTAAGCGTGAAGAGGTCAAAACTATCTACGCCGGTGAGATTGGAGCGGTTGTCGGTCTTAAAAATACGACCACAGGAGACACGCTATGCGATGCGTCAGATTTAGTTGTATTGGAGCGTATGGACTTTCCAGATCCGGTTATCTCAGTTGCCGTAGAGCCAAAAACCAAAGCTGATCAGGAAAAAATGGGTATTGCCCTGGGCAAACTTGCTGCGGAAGATCCGTCGTTTCGTGTGCATACCGATGAAGAGACCGGTCAGACGATTATTTCGGGAATGGGTGAGCTTCACCTAGAGATTTTGGTTGATCGTATGTTCCGTGAGTTTAAAGTTGAAGCGGAAGTGGGTGCACCACAGGTTTCTTATCGTGAAACCATCAAAAAAGAAGTTTCCAAAGAGTACAAGTATGCGAAACAATCTGGTGGTCGTGGACAATTTGGTCACGTGTATCTTACCATTAAGCCAGGTGATGCAGGTACAGGGTTTGTATTTCACAACAATATCAAAGGCGGGGTCATTCCCAAAGAGTTTATCCCTGCAGTTGAAAAAGGGTGTGCTGAAGCGATGCAAACGGGTGTTTTAGCAGGATATCCGATTGAAGATATTGATGTTACCCTGTATGATGGATCTTATCATGATGTCGACTCGAATGAGATGGCATTTAAACTTGCGGCTTCCATGGGTTTTAAAGCAGGATGTCGTGAAGCTGATCCGGCAATTTTGGAGCCACTCATGAAAGTTGAGGTTGAAGTTCCTGAAGAGTATATGGGTGATGTTATTGGTGACTTGAACCGTCGCCGTGGCCAGGTGAATGCCATGGGAGATCGTTCCGGAAATAAAATTGTTGATGCATTCGTACCGCTTGCAGAGATGTTCGGATATTCCACCGACCTTCGTTCTGCAACACAGGGACGTGCTACCTACTCTATGGAATTTGACCATTATGAAGAGGTACCTCGTAACGTTGCTGAAGAGATTATCAAAAAACGTAACGGTTAATATAAGCTCTCCTTCGGGAGGGTTATTGTGCATGTAAATGCACATGTATTTTTTCTAATATTTCTGCTTTAAAAACCTCATAACCCATTTACCAACCATACGAATCACAAGTATTATAAAATAGAGTACTCCGGTATAGAGTAGCGGATGCGCAAAATTGGCGCGACTCTTCATAATGTCAAAACGTGATGCCGGGTTGCTTAACATATCTGGATGCACGAGAAATGTGAAGACTAAGAGCAGCAGGGCGTAAATTATTAGTTCTTTTCTAAGTATTGGTATCATGCGAAGATTCTAACATTATGAATCTAATAAAATCCATAAAGGATGATTGTATTCTGAAGGTCTTCCTTGGAGGGTCAAATAGGGTTTGTAGCGATTTTTATAGTTGAGGCTTTGGCATGATTGCACATAGTAGCCCAGATAGATCCAGGAGAGATGACGTTCCTGAGCGAGTGCTATTTGTTTTAAAATGGTGTAGGTGCCTAGCGAATAGGATTCATAGTCGGGATCGTAATAAAAATAGATAGATGAGATACCCTCAGGCAGGATATCGATTAAATCAACCCCAATGAGTTTGTGATTGTCATAGTAGAGTATTTCGTAGCCAAAATCACTGTAGCCGTGGACAAACGAAGCGTAGTAGCCATTGGCACTGACCCCGTGATTTTCCCATTGGCGTTTTTGCTCCATATGATCATGATATTTTTTAAACAGTGTAAGATGTTCTTTGCTCATAGTAGGCGATTGCATACGAGAATGAAAGTGATCGGCTTTTTTTAGAATGCGGCGCTGTGATTTACTGAAGTCGAAGGCGGCAACATCAATTTTAATACTTTCGCAGGCAGTGCAGTCTTTGCAGATGGGACGAAAAAACATATTGCCAAAACGCCGCCATCCCCGTTCAATCAGGAATGCACACTGCTCTTTAGAACACTGTTCAATAATTTTGTAGTGGGTGGTTTGGGACTGATTTGGGAGATAGGCACACGTCTCATCCAGTGCACACTCTTTTAACAGGCTGTTCATACGGCGAATTATGGCATAATAATGGTTAGAATTATGTTTAGGTTTGAAAATGAAAACGTGGCTTTATGGAAATCAAATTATACTGACACGCTTGATCGGCATACTGTTGCTGGTGTTAAGTTTGGTACTGTTTTTTTGGAGTACACCTGAGGGTAATGCGCTTAGTATGGAAGAACAACGTGCTGCAGAACGAGTGGCCCGAATGGAGGCACGCGTTAATGGGGCAGTGACGTCTTCGCCCTCTGTACCTAAGGTGGATTATGCTGCTGCATATACGCAACATACTCAGATGCAGACACGCTTACTGCTGATACTTATGGTGATTATCGGTGTATTTTTTTTGGCTTACAGTGTTATAAAAAAGCAGAAAGACTCCAACCCTTAGTGACGGCTTTGGGCAATGAGAACGCCCTCAATGAGTGCATCAATGTCGCCATCAAGTATGGCACTGACATTGGACATGGGAATATTGGATCGGGTGTCTTTAACCTGTTGATAGGGCTGCATGACATAAGATCGAATTTGATGTCCCCAGCCAATATCACTTTTTTCAATGCCCGCCTCCTCGGCTTTTTGTGCTTCAAGCCGTAACTCATAGAGGCGCGATTTTAGCATTTTCATGGCAGTTGCCTTGTTTTTGTGTTGACTACGGTCATTTTGACATTGTACGACAATGCCTGTCTCAATGTGGGTAATGCGAATGGCAGATTCGGTTTTGTTGACATGTTGCCCTCCGGCACCGGATGCTCGATAGGTATCGATGCGAATGTCTTTATCTTCAATGACAATGTCAATATCATCATCAATTTCAGGAGAGACCATAATGGAGCAAAAGGAGGTATGACGTTTGGCGTTGGAGTCAAATGGGCTAATGCGTACGAGACGGTGAATGCCGTTCTCAACTTTTAAGTAACCATACACATTCTCTCCCTTAACGAGAATGGTGGCATCTTTAATACCCGCCTCGTCACCGCTTTGGTAGTCCAGAGTTTCGACAGTAAAGTTATGGCGTTCTGCCCATCGTTTGTACATTCGAAGCAGCATGAGTGCCCAATCTTGACTTTCGGTTCCTCCGGCACCGGGGTGGATGGTAACAATAGCATTGCTGTTGTCGTTCTCGCCACTGAGTAAGACGGCAATTTCCATACTCTCAACAAGACTTTCGAGTGAGGGGGCATCATGAAAGAGGGATGTGATGGTATCCTCATCACCCTCTTCTTTTGCCATGGTGTAAAACGTTTCGGCCTCCAACAGAGCATTGGCAGTATGGTTGTATTTTTCCAGTTTACGCTCAATTTGTGTTTTCTCTTTTTGAATGTCGGCAGCATGTGTGGCATCGTTCCAAAAATCCTGACTGTTTTCGAGTGTTTCTATGTCACGCAGACGCTGTGAGATAGCTTCAGGTTGAATGACTCCGGTAATATTTTCCATTTTTGTCGTTAACATTTTTAAGAGTTCGGAATATTCGTAATGATCCACAATTGTCTCCAAATAATATATAATAGCGATTATATTCTATAGAGGCTTAAAATATGACAGTTTTTCGTGATCCAATTGCCTTGCAGGAGGCACTTAAAGGTTTACAAGGCAGCATTGCATTGGTACCGACCATGGGGGCATTGCACCTAGGACATCGCACCCTTATGGAGCAAGCACGCCAAGATAACGATATCGTTGTGGTTTCTATTTTCGTCAATCCAACGCAGTTTTTAGAAGGTGAAGATTTAGAGAATTATCCCCGAAAAGAAGAGGCGGATCGACGTATTTGTGAGTTGAGTGGTGTCGATTATCTTTTTTACCCCGATGCCACGGTGATGTACGGGCATGACGAAGTTCATATCTGCGCACCTGATATACGTGCCTATGTACTTGAGGGACTCTTACGACCGGGACACTTTGACGGGGTATTGACCGTTGTTCTCAAACTCTTTCATATTGTCATGCCCGATCGTGCTTATTTTGGTAAGAAAGATGCCCAGCAGTTAGCACTGATTGAGCAGATGTTGCGGAACTTTTTTTTACAGATCAGTATTGTTGCAGTCGATACCGTACGTGAAAATGACGGATTAGCACTGAGCAGTCGTAATGTCTATTTAAGTGATGCCCAACGTCAAGAGGCTCTGAAAATTTCTAGTGCGCTCAATCATGCCGGAAAGATGATAGCCCAAGGGGTGCGGAATACGGAAGAAATTATTCAGCAGATGCAGCAGATTATGGCACCGTTGGAGGTGGAGTATATTGCTTGTGTCAATAGAGCATTTCAATATCTTGAGCATATTGAAATGGGTAACAGTATTATTTTGGTTGCTGCTAGAGTAGGAACGACCCGATTAATAGACAATGTGCAGTTATAACAGGGCATTGTCCTATGGTGATGTTGTGAAACATTTATGGCGAAAAAGCGGTAATTCAGAGACACTGCACTACAATGCGCACTGTTTTTGGAAGCATCTACGGTGTCCTGCTCTATCTTTAATGTCATAAAAGATATTGATACA
>JALUJE010000033.1:0-4130 GCA_027057185.1 Helicobacteraceae bacterium
TTCCAAGAGTTTGCGCTGGGCATCTCGACGCTCACCGGCCTCTTTGTCATTAAGAAATTTTGCATGCTCTGATGACGTGTATAGACATTTTTTATGTTTTTTGGCAAGTTTTAAAATATTTTTTGCTTGTGCGGCTGTCGGCTGTTTTTCAAAAAGTTGAGCAAGAGATTCATAGGTAATACAGTGGTCACTTTTATGCTCTGTAAACGTTACCTCTAAGAGGTTGTTCAGTTCTTTAGCTGTCATGCAAAGAGCTCCCTGTCTGGTTGAGTATGTTTTATACGTTTAAATTAGGTGGATTATACCCAAAAGTTACTTAAATATGCTTTACTGATAGAATCAAAAAAAGTGGAACACTCATTGCTTAAGAATATCCAGATACTTAAAATGGAGCTCCTATGCAAACGGGTTATTATGCATCAACAGCGGGTATGGTGACGCAATTCAATCGCCTGGATACGATTGCAAACAATCTTGCTAATGTGAATACATCAGGATTTAAGAGGTCTTCTTTAATTACAGGAGATTTTGCACGACTCTATAAAGAAGCTCGAGATGAACTTCCCATTAAAAACCAGACACTAGAAGGCGCCTCGTACATCAACAGAGCCATGAGTAAAGTACCGCATATTGTTGAATCGTATAGAGACTACTCTGTGGGACCTCTTGAAAAAACGGACAATCGTTTTGATCTGGCACTTTCACGTGAAGGGCTCTTTTTTGCAGTACAGACGCCCAGTGGAGTGCGGTTGACGCGTGAGGGTTCTTTTGCATTGAATGATGAAGGAATATTGGTGACCAAAGAAGGCTATAAAGTACTGCCTCAAAACTATCAAAGTGATCCCGATGCCAATATTCGTTTTAATGTTGAGGATCGTGTTATTGAACTTGACAAAAATGGACAGTTTTATACTCTGGTGCCGGGTTCGGCACAGCTCGTTGAAGGTAGTAGACTTCTTGTGGTCCAAGCTGAAAATGCCCAATATCTCAAACAAGAAGGTAACGGACTGTATGTGCCTGATAGTGCTGATACGCTCAATCCAGTAGAAGAGAGTGGCGCTGTATTGCAAGGGTTTGTTGAAAAGAGCAATGTCAACCCCATTACGGAAATGGTGGCGATGATTGAAGCCAACCGTCTGGTTGGTATGTATCAAAAAGTGATGGATTCTCAGATGAATGACATGAACCGTGATGCCATTGAAAAACTGGCCGTAACACGACGATAATAAAAGGATAAATACATGATGCAATCACTCTATACTAGCGCCACGGGCATGATGGCAATGCAGACGCAGATTGACACGACGGCCAATAATATTGCCAACGTCAATACCATTGGTTTTAAGCAGTCTCGTGCCGAGTTTTCTGATCTAATGTATCGTGTTATGGAGTATGCCGGTACGGCAACAAGCGATACTACTAAATCTCCTACGGGTATTGAAGTGGGGCTGGGTGTCCGCTCGACCGCCATAAGTAAAATGTTTACCGAAGGATCACTCAAAGAGACCAATAATAATTTGGATCTGGCCATTATCGGTAACGGATTTTTTAAATTGGAATTGCCTGATGGTACTGAAGTCTACAGTAAAAATGGTGCCTTTAAGCGTGATGCCAACGGTGCTATGGTCAATAGTGACGGTTACAAACTTATACCTGAAATTGTTATTCCTGAAGATGCGACTGATATTTCCATCGGTACCGACGGTATTGTGACCGTGATTCAACCCGGTCAGGCGCAAGCAACGCAAATCGGACAGGTGAACTTGACGAATTTTATTAATCCTGCCGGATTGCATGGTATGGGGGATAATCTCTTTTTAGAGACCGACAGTTCCGGGCAGCCGGTTGATGGCACACCGGGAATTGACGGCTTGGGATCCTTAAGACAGGGCTTTGTTGAGTTAAGTAATGTTGAACTGGTTGTTGAGCTTACGGATCTCATTACCGGTCAACGTGCTTACGATGCCAATTCTAAGGTCATTACAACGAGTGATGAAATGCTTCAAACTGTCAATAGTCTGAAACGCTAGTAATACCAACAGTATCATATTAAATGATATAATACTGTTGGTATGAGAGATTATTGACCGATTGTCCTATCTAATTGACATCTTTCAGCCTCTTTAGAGTTCTACTTGGCTATAATCGCAAAAATTATTTTAGGATAATCTATGCAAAAAATAGAAGGTAACGTTTGGAATTTCGGTAAAGATATTGATACAGATCTCATCATTGCTGCACGCTATCTCAACACATCGGTGCCTGAAGAGTTGGCTAAACATGTCATGGAAGATGCCGATCCTGATTTTGTCAATAAAATGTCAGTGGGTGATATTATTGTTGCCGGTGAAAATTTTGGATGTGGTTCTTCCCGTGAGCATGCACCTATCGCACTTAAAGCAGCCGGGATTTCTGCAGTAATTGCTCCGACTTTTGCACGTATTTTTTATAGGAATGCCTTTAATATGGGGCTACCTATTTTTGAGCTCGAAGAGAGTGCCCAGATACAAGAGGGTGATCGTATCAGTATTGATATGGCGGAAGGAACGGTGACCAATAAGAACAACGGCATGGTGTATGTTTTTACCCCCATTCCGGAGTTTATGCAAAAACTGCTCCATGCCGGCGGTTTAATGGGCTTTGCAAAAAATGAAATAGCCTCTTAAAGGAGAATGAATGAAAAAATATAAGATCTGTCTTATCAAAGGGGACGGCATTGGTCCTGAAATTATTGATGAAGCTATCAAAGTTCTCGATGCAGTCGCGTCATGTGAAGATTTCGATTTTAGTTATGAGGAGGCATTAATGGGTGGGTGTGCGTATGACATTACCGGTGATCCCTTGCCTCAAGAGACGATTACTAGTGCCATGAATAGTGATGCCGTACTTTTTGGTGCCATCGGTGGTGAAAAATGGGATACACTACCTCGTGAAAAACGTCCTGAAAGTGGATTGCTCCGTTTTCGTAAAGCATTGGGAGTATTTGCCAATCTGCGACCGGCGGTAGTATATGATGAACTTATTAATGCCAGCTCGTTGAAACCGGAGGTTGTCAAAGGAGTTGATCTTATGGTAGTACGCGAACTAATCGGTGGTATCTATTTCGGTGAACCCAAGGGCAGAGAAGGGGATAGAGCGTATAACACGATGGTCTATAGTCGTGATGAGATTGTGCGTATTGCACACGTTGCTTTTAAAATTGCCATGGAACGTGAGAAACGTGTCTGCTCTATTGACAAAGCCAATGTCCTAGATGTCTCCCAATTGTGGCGGGAAGTGGTTGAAGAGGTTGCTTTAGAATATCCGGAAGTAAGCTTGACTCATATGTACGTTGACAATGCCGCCATGCAACTCATTCGTGATCCCCGTCAATTTGATGTTATGCTTACAGGCAATATTTTTGGTGATATTTTAAGTGATGAAGCGAGCATGCTCTCTGGTTCTATCGGTTTATTACCTTCTGCTTCTGTCGGTAGTAAAATCGGTGTGTATGAACCGATTCATGGTTCAGCTCCCGATATTGCCGGACAGGGTATTGCCAATCCTATTGCTACAATTTCCAGTGCTTCTATGATGTTGCGTTATGCCTTAGGTGAACAAGGTACCGCAGATAAAATTGATGCAGCAGTCAAGCAGGCACTGACAGAAGGTTATCGTACGAAAGATCTGGCACAGTTTGATGCCAAAGAGGTCTGTTCCACTTCGGAAATGGGTTCTATTATTGCCAACTATGCGGTGAAGTGCAAGTAAACTGATGCAGACGTTGACGCTTGCGAATATCTATGAACTTCAGGGGCTTAAAGATGAAGCACTCGAGATTTATAAAGATATCTTACGACACGATCCCAATAATTCTGATGCCAAAATTGCCATTCGCCGACTCAGTGGCATTCGGCGTAAATTTTTGGGGGTCAACGAAGAGATGAAAGAGTTTTTTGTTACAATGGATGAACGTGTAGAATATAATGAGTTTGAAAGGTGGTTATTAAAGCTATGGAATTAAAGGATGTCATACTTTCAACTTTGGCAGAGATGGATGATGCAGAGCCCATGTCCCAAACCAATACATTTCCAGAGGAAGAGATACTACCATCGCAATCGACGAAATCAAATACCTCTCTTGCCACTTC
>JALUJE010000033.1:4140-5155 GCA_027057185.1 Helicobacteraceae bacterium
GTTAGAACGTATTAAAGGGAATGCTGATCATGGAGACCTATAGAATTCTGATTGATTCTCATGATGAAAAGGGTCTGGTCTATAAAATTTCAAGTATCTTTTTCAAGTATGATTTGAATATTTTGACTAATAATGAATTTGTTGACAGGGTCAATAATAAGTTCTTTATGCGAAGTGTTGTTACTGGAAATATTGATAATGATACGTTAAAAAAAGCACTTCAGGCAATACTGCCCAATGACGCTACCATTCAGCTGATTGCACCAAAAAAGAAAAATATTGTTCTAATGGCAACCAAGGAATCCCATGCACTTGGTGATATTTTGGTACGCTTTCATGATGGAGAGCTTGATGCCAATATTTTAGCCGTTGTCTCTAATTATGACACACTGCAACTTCTGGTTGAGAAGTTTGATATTCCCTTCATACATTGTTCTCATGAAACACTGAGTCGTGCCGAACATGAAGCTGAAATATTGGAAACACTGGCACAATTTGAATCCATTGATTATATTGTATTGGCAAAATATATGCGTATTTTAACCCCGAAATTTGTTGAAACCTATCACAATAAAATCATTAATATTCATCACTCGTTTTTACCGGCATTTATTGGGGCAAATCCCTATAAACAAGCCTATGAGCGCGGTGTGAAAATTATTGGTGCTACCGCCCATTTTGTTAATAACAACCTTGATGAGGGTCCCATTATTTATCAGGATGTTATTCATGTTAACCACGCTTATGATTGGAAACAGATGCAACGTAGCGGTCGTGATGTTGAAAAAATTGTACTCTCACGAGCACTAAAACTGGCATTGGAAGACCGTATTTTTGTTTATGCTAATAAAACGGTAATTTTTTAGTGTTTCATATTGTATTGTTGCAGCCACAAATCCCTACGAATACCGGAGCTATCGGACGTTTATGCGTGAACACCGACATAAAATTAAAAAAAAAAAAGAAATAAAAAAAAAAAAAAAAAAAAAAATCGGTACGACGAGCAGGATTGGAC
>JALUJE010000034.1 GCA_027057185.1 Helicobacteraceae bacterium
GAAAAAAGAGTGCCCAGATAATGAGATAGGGGAACACTGCCATCAGATTAATCCATGCCGAAACCTGATAGGTTCCCATTAGCACTGTCAATTTTCTCGAAAGGTAAAACGAAACAATCAGTGCCATCGGCGTCAGTGTGAGCATGGTCCAATAGGTCGTGATACTCTCCCAGAAGGTACGATTTTTTGTATGAAAAATTTTATTGACCATATACTCGTAGTTTTGAAAAAAGAGGAGTGAAGCAACAATAATCATGCTAAAACCAATCACTCCGAGTTTCACTGAATTTTGTAAAAACCCGTCAATATGTTTGGCAACGGCTTCAGAGTTAACCGGCATCAGATTACTAAAGATAAAACTTTTAATATTCTCATAATATTCCGAAAAACTCGGCATATTGGTCACAATAGTCAATACAATCAATAACAGTGGAATGATGGTGAAAATGGTATAAAAACTCAGACTTGAGGCATAAAACGTCAGCTCTTTATCGACAAAGCGTCTTAAAAAAAAACGCAAATGACGATAGAACCGATGCAGACGCATCTTAGCGCAGCCCCATTTTGGTTGGATTTAAAATATTGTTCGGGTCAAAAGCCTGCTTGATATCTTGAAACAGCTGCATCTCTTCATCACTAAATGCCATCCTCATATAGGGTGCTTTGGCAAGACCAATCCCGTGCTCGCCACTGAGTGTCCCTCCCAACTCAATAGTCGCTTCAAAGACCTCTTCAATGGCTTTGTAGGCAATTTTCACCTGCTCAGGATCACTGCCGTCAACCATAACATTGGTATGAACATTGCCATCACCCGTGTGACCAAAACATGGAAGGTTGATACGGTATTGTTCGGCAATGGCATAAAATCGTTCCAAAAGCTCTGGCAGCACGGCGCGCGGTACCGTCACATCTTCATTGAGTTTTTTACTGCCGTATACCGAGAGTGACGGTGAGGCATTACGACGAGCAAACCATAAATCAGCCGCCTCTTTGGCATTTTTGGCAATCTTAAACTCACGACAGCCGTTCGCTTGAAATACCGTCTCAATCTGTTCCAACTGAAAATTGAGATCGTCTTCGAGATTACCGTCAACATCGGTAACCAAAATGGCACCTGCATCCACCGGAAGTCCTTTATGAAACGTCTTTTCCACAGCACAAATGGTCAGGTTATCCAAAAACTCCATGGCAACCGGAGTTACCCCACTTGCCATGGTTTTATACACGGCAGCCATAGCACTGTTAACCGAATCAAAAATACCCATTGCTGTTTTGGTCAGTTTCGGTTTGGGAATCAGTCGTAATGTCACTTCGGTGATGACGGCAAGGGTGCCTTCTGAAGCAATCAAAATACCCGCAATATTATAACCCGCCACATCTTTAATGGTGCGTTTTCCCGCTTTGATAATATCACCGTTGGCACGAACGGCACGTATTGCCATGACATAATCTTTGGTAATACCGTATTTGGCTGCACGCATTCCGCCGGCATTTTCACTCACATTACCGCCAATAGTCGAGTACTCCTGACTGGCCGGATCGGGGGGATAGAAGAGTCCAACCTCTTCAACGGCACGTTGTAGCTCCATGTTAATCACACCGGGTTGGACAATCGCTACCATATTTTGCATATCAATCTCTAAAATCTGATTCATGTGTTTCTCAAATGCCAATACCACACCGCCGCTACTGGGCAGGGCACCTCCGGTAAAACCGCTACCTGCACCGCGCGGTACAATGGGAATGCGATGAATGTTACAATATTTTAAAATCGCGCTGACATCGGCTTCATCACGCGGAAACAGCACCGCATCGGGTTCAAAACGCTCTCGGGTCGCATCATACGAATACGCCAGAAGGTGTGCTTTGTCACTGTACACATTGTCACGTCCCAGTAGTGCTTGAAAATAGTTGTTATGAGTTGTTTTCATTAAAATTCCTTCTGCGAACCTGACACATTCTGACGCCATTTTTGCCATAAAATATTGTTCTGGTTGTGTCGTTCTATGAGATGTCTATAGTAAGACTCATACCCATTCATCGGGCTACTACCCTCTCCCCACCATGCCTCACGAATCGTCTGAACACGGGAATAAAACGGTAGTTGTACCTCCGATGCTGTCGCCGAAAGTGGTGTTATCTGCAATACCTGAAAACTTTGACAATCGAGTGTAAAAAGATTCTGCTGCGCATAGATATACAAGAGTCCTACAGTAGAAGCATCACAAAAATCTTGAATATCCTCCTGTAAGGGCGTAGGATGTCCCCGTTCCGAGAGCATGGCGGCAAACAGATCGGAACTGACCCAAGTCATGGTGTTGCCCCGGGAGCTCACCTGATGATAGATCTCACGATTCGGTGCTAGTAGCAGTGCTCTGTCGTAAGCAAATGCCAACTGTACCTCATCACCCGATTTGGGGTGCCATGTTCCTTTGGGAAGCGCCTGCTGTTTCAAACCCTCATAGGCAGAAAAGGCAATCGTGGCCTCTTGGCGCTCTGTATTGACCTTCACAACCACTGCTCTGGCAATAATGGCACTGTGCTCGTCATTAAAATGACGCACGACAAATCCGCTAATTCCCTCCTGAAGGGCACCGATTTTAATCAATCCCTGCTGTTGATCAACATTGAACAGGGGTGCTGTAATTAATGATGCCCACATCATGGAGAGCGGCACCAGTAAGAGTAAGAGTAAACGCAAACGTCACCTCAAGTTAAAAAATAGAAGTTATTATACAGTTATAAACTTTTGTATAAGTGAATTTTTGCTACCCTTTCAAAAATTAATCTATTGAGATGACTATGCGCCGTTTACTCCTGCTAACTTTTTTTCCGCTGCTGCTTAGTGCTGCTTATGTTGAACATTTTAAATGGCCTAAAAATGAGAGTTTTCTGGTTTTTTTGGAACACAATAATTTGCCGCAATCCATTTATTACGAGATGGATAAAGAAGACCAAAAACTTGCCGAAGAGATCCGTGCCGGATTTTTATGTCAGAAACTCCTCGGTGATGACGGAACCATTGAACAGATTCTTATTCCCATTAGCGATGAACTGCAATTACATGTCGCACGAAACAATCACGGTCGCTACCGCGTTGAACCCATTCCCATCATATATGATGAAACCCGACATGAAGCCCTCAGCATCGAAATAGAAAGCAACCCTTCAGTCGATATTAAAAACGCTACGCACTCCTATCGTGTTGCCAGTATTTTTAGTAATGCCTTTAAAAAATCTCTGGATTTTACCGCACTGCAAAAAGGTGATAAACTGGTCATGATATATGATCAGAAATACCGCTTTGGAAAACCCTACGGCATGCCTGTTTTACAGGTTGCCATGATAGAAATACGCCATAAATATCACTACATGTATTTGGGCCCCGATGACAACTACTACAATGAAAAAGGGGCTCAGGTTGACAGTTTTTTATTGGGAACACCCATTCCGGGTGCACGCATCAGCTCCAAGTTCACCAATCGGCGATTTCATCCTATTTTAAAACGGTGGCGCGCCCATTTGGGTATTGACTATGCCGCACGTAGCGGCACCCCGATTCGTGCAGCAGGTAACGGGCGTATCATCTCCGCAGGCTACTCCCGCGGTTATGGCAATGTGACAAAAATTCGTCACAGTGGCGGATATGTGACACTCTATGCACATCAAAAATCGTTTCGCCGCGGCTTCAAACGGGGTAAAACGGTCAAAAAGGGGCAGGTGATCGGCTATGTCGGCTCTACGGGCATGTCCACCGGAGCACACCTGCATTTTGGTCTCTACAAAAACGGACGGGCCATCAACCCTGCCGGAGTCATTAAGGTGACCACCCAAAAACTGCGCGGGAAAAAACGTCGTGAATTTTTACGTATCAAAGAAGAGATGGATGATCTTGTCGCCATGCACCTTGAAAACGCCACTACCCCCAAACCGTTCGTTGATTTTGAAAGTTGCTGCTACATCGATGCCACAACCTTTAAACCTCTGACCTTGGTGAAAACGGCGGAGGACGACAATGAAACACTATAATGAACTCAGACATACCTTTGACCACTTTTTAGAAGATCATACACAACCTTCTCCACATGCTTCGGAGATCGCCCATCTACTAAAGAGAATCCGAAAAGAGAGCAAAGAAGAGTTTCACGACTATTTAAGTCGTATTCCCAACGATATTTTAGGTGATATTCTTCTTGAACTTCCCGAAAAGATTAAAGACGAAGCCATTGCATTTCTTCCTTCTAAAGAGCTTGCCGACGCAGTAGATAATCTTGATTCTGATGATGCCGCCGATCTTATCAATGATATTGATGATGTCGATGAAGATAAAAGTGAAGAGGTTTTTTCCCGACTCGACGAGGAGAATCAAGAAGATATTGACAAACTTCGCGGCTACTCTGAAGATCAGGCCGGAGCATGGATGCAGACCGAGCTGTTTCAGGCCACACTTGATGAGACCATACAAAGCTCCATTGACCGCCTCAAAGAGCTTAAAAAAAATGATGAGCTCACCAATGTTCATCAGGTCTTTATTGTCAATGAGTATCAACGTCTCATTGCTACCGTCTCTTTGGAAAACCTCATTTTGTACGACTTCTCCCAAACCTACCGGGATGTGGTCACCGACAAAGAGTTTCGTTATGTCGAAGCTACTGATGCCATTGAAGACGTTGCCAGCATCTTTGAACAGTACGATCTCTCGGTACTTCCCGTGCTTGATTATCAGGGTAGACTGGTCGGACGAATCACGTCCGATGATATTTATGATGTCATTGAAGAACGTGCTACCGATCAGATCTATAATCTTGCCGGGGTCAATGATGATGTCGAACAAGAAGAGGACTTTTTCGGTGTCTTTAAAAATCGCGCCATCTGGCTCAGCATCAATCTCGCTACTGCCATTTTAGCCAGTATTGTTATTGGGATGTTCGATGCTACTCTTGCTGCGTTCGTTCCACTCGCCATTCTCATGCCGATTGTCGCCTCTATGGGTGGTAATGCCGGCACACAGACACTCACCGTTATGGTACGTCAAATGGCACTGGGCGATATTGATCTGGAACACTCCAAGGAGGTTCTGAAAAAAGAGGTACTCATCGCACTGTTAAACGGTCTACTTTTTGCCCTTATTATGGGCGTGAT
>JALUJE010000035.1 GCA_027057185.1 Helicobacteraceae bacterium
GAATATATTCAGCAGTTTCTATTTTTGGCAGACGCTAAAAGCAAAAAAATGTACGGTGAATTAGTAAAAGATACTGCACGTCATCAAACAATACAGAACAATATTAAAAAAGTATTTGATGCGAGTGTTGAAGAACCTTTACATATTGACAGTCAGCAATGGTTTACAATGTTGACAGAAGAAATCAATAATCTCTTGAAAATTGAGAGCTACTTGGCGAAAGAGATTATTGCTTCAGCCACGGAACAATCAGAACAGGAGTTTCATAGATTCATAGCTATTTTTAGCAGTATAGTATTTTCTATTGCACTGATTGTTATTTTGAGCATTCTGATGTTGATTAAGTTTTCCGGATCGATGAAAAATTTGCATGATGGTGTTGATAATCTTCTAAAGTACCTAAACAAGAAGGTTACGGTACCTACATTTGTCACGATTGATTCAAAAGATGAGGTGGCTGAAGTCTCCAGAGTGTTTAACGCCTACCTGGAAAATGAGGTGCAACGCTATAAAAGTGATTTATTGACAACCGGAGAAATTGTATTGATTATGGACAAGATCAGCAAGGGTTACTTTGATACGTCGGTAACGCATGTTCCTTCAACGGCGGGTATGATCACGTTGACACGGTCATTAAACAATATGACAAAAAGTCAGGGGGCTATTTTAATAAGTGTTGAAAAGCTATTGAAAGAACTCTCAGAAGGAAAATATGATAATAAAATTCCGTTGACAACAAAGGTGCAAGGATCCCTTAGGGATATGGTCGTGTCGGCCAACAAACTAGCCGATATTTTGCAGAGAAATACACAAAACAATCTTGAAAATGGGTCGGCTTTGAAAAATAAAGTTGATGTCTTTTCACAGGCGTCACATGAACTTGTCAATACTACTAAAGAGCAGGCCAATGCCATTGAAGAGACCTCTAAATCGATTGAAGTCATGAGAGAACAGGTTGAAGATATTGTAAATTACTCTCATGATATTGTAACACAAGGTGCCGATGTACGCTCGATATTGACAGTCATAGCAGATATTGCGGATCAAACCAATCTGCTGGCACTCAATGCCGCCATTGAAGCAGCACGGGCAGGAGAACACGGGCGTGGCTTTGCCGTAGTTGCCGATGAGGTACGACAATTGGCGGAGAAGACACAAAAATCACTGACCGATATTAGTCAAACGATTACAACGTTGAATCAATCAGCAGATAATATTAGTGTTAGTATTAAGAACCAGACGCAGTCCATTGAACGTGTAGATAGCTCTTTGGGACTTCTGGAAGTCAGCGGCGAGAAAAATAGAGTGATTAGTCAGACCATCTTTGAAAGTTCCAGAGATGTTGAAGCGATGTCAAATAAATTAGTAGAAGATGTTTAGGAGAAGATGCCCATGAATTCGAATGAAATAGTATTGAGAGATGATAGTTTTCTTATATCGCATACCGATACCAGAGGAAAAATTAAATTTGCCAGTGATGATTTTTGTACCGTAGCAGAGTATGACGTACAAGAACTCATTGGAAAACCCCATAGCATAGTGCGCCATCCCGATATGCCTAAAGCGGCCTTTCAAGATCTTTGGGAGACAGTAAAAAAAGGAGAAATCTGGTCGGGATTTGTGAAGAACCGATCGAAAACAGGTAAGTTCTACTGGGTGTATGCTACTGTGTATCCTTATCAGGATCAGGACGGTTCTTTGGGGTATATTTCATGTCGAACTAAAATAGCTGCACGAGAAGAGATTGCGTACTATGAGGCACTGTATAAAAAGATGCGTGCTAAAGAGTTTTAATGCAGAGCATATGACAACTAAGCATATTGTTTTAACCCTTTCAAATCTGCATTTGGGTAGAATGCCGCAATTTACATGTAAAAAGGTAAGCGATGATTGTCACGCGTTTTGCACCGAGTCCAACAGGATACCTTCACATAGGCGGGCTTCGTACGGCACTGTTTAGCTATTTGTGGGCACGAAAGAATGGCGGAAAATTTCTACTGCGTATTGAAGATACCGATGAACGTCGTAACAGTGACGCGGCGACTCAAGCCATTATTGAAGCGTTTGAATGGGTCGGTCTGGATTATGATGATGAGATTACCTACCAGTCACACCGTAAAGAGATCTATGCAGCCTATCTGCAACAGCTTTTAAATGAGGGTAAGGCGTACTACTGCTATATGGGCAAGGAGGAGCTTTCCGAACTCCGTGAACAGCAGATGGCGGCAAAAGAGCGTACCCGATATGACGGACGTTATCGTGATTTCGACGGCGAGGTTCCTCAAGATATTGATCCGGTCATTCGCATTAAAGCACCTTTAAACGGTGCTATGGTGATTCACGACGGCATTAAAGGCGAGGTGGTTTTTCAAGCTGAAGATATTTTGGATGACTTTATTATTGCCCGATCCGACGGCACGCCGACCTATAATTTTGTGGTCGCTGTCGATGATGCACTGATGGGAATTACCGAGGTCATTCGCGGTGACGATCATCTCTCCAACACGCCAAAACAGATGGTGGTTTATGAGGCTCTGGGCTTTGATCTACCGAAGTTTTATCATGTGCCGATGATCCACAATCAGCAGGGTAAAAAACTCTCGAAACGTGATGGTGCTACCGATGTTATGGCATACAAAGAGATGGGCTATCTTCCTGAAGCACTGCTGAACTTTCTGGTACGTCTGGGTTGGAGTCATGGCGATCAGGAGCTTTTTAGCTTTGAGGAGATGTGTGATCTTTTCGATCCAAACGATATTAATAAATCGGCATCCATCTACAATACCGAAAAGCTTGACTGGCTAAATGCTCATTACATTAAAAACAGTTCCAATACTACATTGGCAATGTTGCTAGAAGCTTATGGAATTACCTTAGTTAGCCACGATAAAAAAGAAATTCTGCTTGATGCACTTAAAGATCGGGCGAAAACACTTCAAGAGATGGCAACAATGGTCAATGAGGTTATTAGTACTCCAAAAAGCTATGATACCAAAGCGGTTAAAAAAGCGTTTAAAGGAGATGCCAAAGCAATTCTTGAAGACTTTACCATGAAGCTTCAGGTTCGCGATGAGATGCACTTGCCAAGTGACTACCATGATGTTATGGAAGAGTTGGTCAATGAAAAGGGCATTGGATTTGGTAAAATTGGGCAACCGCTTCGTGTGGCACTGTTGGGAAAGCTCTCTGGCCCTGGACTCGATACGGTAATGGCGGTGATTGGTAAAGAGGAGAGTGTTCGGCGTATTGAAAATGCTATAACCGGCATCGAAAGTTAAAGAACGGTGTATACCATTATGGTATTTTGTTGTTTCGATTAGATATATGTTGTATCAATTAGGGTAAACTGCTGCCAAAATTTTTTACATGTATTTTGGAGCCGTTATGTATCACGATCTGCGTCAAAGCAAAACTCTTGTTAGTGTTCAGGTGCTGTATACGTTTTTAGCATCACTGCTGATGGTCTATCATGCAACACAACATTACAACAATTACGGCAATAAAGCACTATTTTGGAACTATTTTAAATTTGGTGCTATGGGAGAAGATCTGCTCATGGTGCTGATGGGATTTACGGTGTTTTACACCTCCTACCATCTTGTAGAGAAAGGAGGGGGATATGTGGAATTTATGGTCACATCACTCGCGCGTATCTTTTTTGTCTACTGGGCACTGATTGCGATTCCGGGGCTGATTGTTTGGTTTATTAATCCCGGCTTGCATCCGAGTATTGCCACTATTGAGGCCGATGAGCTGTGGCAGATGATGGTGATGTGGTTTGGACATCCTAGGGTTGCCATTATTACTTGGGTTTTGAGCCATCTGGTCTTTTTTGTTATGATTTTTGGTCTGGCAATTCTTTCAAAACGCTTTGTCTATTTGTGGTATGTTATTTTGGGATTCTCCTTATTGAACCTAGTAGATAACGTCACGGTAGGAATACATCCTTTTGGTGAAGGATTTTGGTATAAGGTATTTAGTCCGCATAATCTGGAATTTGCCTATGGTGCTGCCGCTTATTTCTTATGGAGGCGGGGAGTCACCATAGCACGCTACAAGCTTTTTGTCGTGGTGGCGATAGGATTCTTTTTTATGATTGGAACATTACAGTCGCAAAAAGTATTTGACTTTTATGATTCACGGGTTATTTTTTATGGAGCGGCAGCTTTTTTATTGACGTTTTCGGTTATTAACTATGCACAGTTTCTACAAAGTGTGCCAAAAAATATTTTTGTGAAGCTTGGAGAAGCCGAATATATAATGCTCCTGATTCACGGGCCCATTCTCTCTATTGTCAATGCACATATTGCCGTTAACTATAGCTTTGGATGGCTCATTACTCTCACCACTATTATGATGATTTTGAGTGTCAGCTATCTGATACGACGAAAACTGGAAGCGCCGGCACTTGCTTATGTGTATAGAGTGTTTGAGAGATAGTCTTTACAAGGCCGCTACCGTCAGTTTGTTGATAATGACGGCAATCTCTTGGAGCGTCGGATTTTCCTGGGTGACAAAGGTCTGGAGTTCTTCTTGAATAGCGTGGAGATCGGCATGTTCTTTGGTAATGTAGGTGTTAAAAGCACTCGAAGGCTCCTCGTCATGACGTTGGAATGCTAAAATATTTTTTGTATAGTGCGTAACAATAAATTCTACAAAAGAGAGCACCTGATAGCGCAATTCCGTCTCGCTTGGCGTAGTGATATGGACATCATCGAGTGCATTGAGCAGTTCAAGAATCTTAAATTCGTTAATGACAAGATAAAATAGGATCAGTACATTGTCAAAACTGTGACTGGTCTGTTCTTTAATGCTGATGGCGGCAACCTCGAAACGCAGATAGTTGATGATTTTAAAAAAGTTGTTGAATTTTTCATTGCCGTCGATAATATTTTGATATTTTGTCGTGCTGATACTCAGCAGCAGCTCGAGGGCTTCCTCTTTATTCTCTAAAATATGACTCGCATCAATTTGGTCATCCCGAAGATATTTGACCATCCAGCGGGTACTGAAATTGAGGGTATGTTCAATCTTGCCTAACAGTTGGTACTGTTTGCTGACGGGAAGCCGGTAGTCATTTCTAAAAATTTCATGACGAATGTCGTTGGCACTGAAGAGTTC
>JALUJE010000036.1 GCA_027057185.1 Helicobacteraceae bacterium
TCTGCTTAAGGGTTTTAGCGCCAGAGAAAATCTTGAAGTGGCATCGATTCTTTCTCATGAGACGATAGATGAGGGACTGCTTCAGCGTTTGGGTGTCCACCATGTTTTGGAGCAAAAAGTGACTGAACTATCTGGTGGTCAGCAGCAACGCATCTCCATTGCCCGGGTGCTCACCAAGAAGCCACGTCTCATTTTTGCCGATGAGCCTACCGGTAATCTCGATAGTGAGACGGCAGAGGACGTTATGCAAATATTTTATGATTACATTCAAGAGCATGAGAGTGCTCTGGTTCTGGTGACGCATGATGAGGAAATGGCATTTGAGTGTGACGATGTGTATCGCCTCGAAAACCGGCAGTTGGTGAAAGTTAAGTAGTATGGAGTGGGCACAACTCTTTGCGCAAGAGCATGTTGTTGCCTTTTTACTACTTTTTATCCGTTTTGGTGCCCTATTTTTAGAGACCCCGATTTTTTCACATACCAATATTCCCATGACGCTCAAGGCGGCACTGGCATTTTTCTTTACCGTCATCTTTTTCCCCTCACTGCCGCCGTTAAGCATAGAGATTAGTGTTGTGTCATTGACTCTGGCAATTTTTGGAGAATTCCTTTTTGGTTTTACTATTGGTTTGGTATTGCAGTTGGCCTATCATATTATTACCTTTGCAGGAGGACAAATCTCATTTATTATGGGGTTTTCTCTTGCATCTGCGATTGATCCGCAGACAGGAGTGTCTATGCCTATTATTAGCCAGTTTCTCTCTCTGATTGCTCTGATGGTTCTTTTTACTCTGGATTTGCATCATTGGGTGCTGCTCTATGTCAATGCGTCTCTTTCTGCCGTTCCTCTTGGAGGGTTTTTGTTGACACAAGACACGGTTGAATACATCATACATGCCGCTGCCAACATGTTTTTGGTAGGCTTTATGATTGCCTTTCCGATTATTGCACTTTCGTGGCTCGCCGATGTAATTTTTGGAATGCTTATGAAAACCATGCCGCAATTTAACCTGCTGGTTATTGGATTTCCCATAAAAATAGCGGTCTCTTTTATTGTTCTGATTACGACATTGGCGGCTACCATGCATCTGATGAAAATAGAGATGCTTCAGGCATTTAACTGGCTAGAACGTCTCTTTTAAATAGGGGGTACTATAGGGCAGTAACATATCACGAATATTGTTGGCATCTTCTCGGGCATATTTTGTGTGGGAGCATTCCATCAACGAGAAAGTTGATGTCATTAGTGCGGTATCAAGAGCCGTCGATATTTTACATGTCATGTCGTCATCAATCATAATGAGTGAAAAAGTTAACGGCATTACCCGGTCAGCATCAAGCAATCGCAATGAAACATTGGCATATTGTACCCATTCAACACCAAGATGGTGATGGGAATAGGAGATGATCTGAATAGGGATTTGCCTCTTGAGCAGAGACAAGAATGCTTTTTTTAGTTCATAACTGTCAATTTTAGTGCTTATTATGGTAACACTTGAATGGGCATTTTGCAACGCACTAGAAAGGTGGGAAAGTGCGCTGTCATGCTGATGCGGCAGTAGATATGAGAGGTTTTTGGCAGTGAGTACGGCGGTGAAAAGCGTGACGAGTAACAGAGTTTTCATAGTTTTTTGGCTACAATGATAGCATTTATAGAATGTGTTTTCAATGAACCATTATGCTGGAGTGACCCGATGAATATTTTGCTTGTCAATGATAATCCTGTTGTTACCAAATTAGTAACCCTCAGTGCACAAAAAACCGGTGATGAACTGGAAATTGTCAATGATATGGAGCAGATTAACGCCAAGTCGTATGACTTGCTGATCTTTGATAATGAACGTTTCGATCCGATGCTGTTTGATGCTTTGATATCGGAGGTGACCTTCGCCAGAAAACTTTTTATGGGAAGTCGCGATATTGACAAACCTGATGGCTTTGACGTGATGGTAAACAAGCCCTTTTTACCGACCGATCTGGTAGAACTGTTTACCGATATTTCGCATGAGCTTGAAAATCTTCCCTCAGATGAAATGCCTGTTTTTGAAGAGATGGCGCTTGATGAGGACATTAATCTTGAACATCTGGATGACGATGATACGGTTGACCTTGAGCAAAATATGGCAATATCGGATGATGAAGAAACTATGGATCTCGATAGTGCCATAGAAGCCTTGAGCGATGAAGAGGTAGATTTAGATGATGCATTGCATCTTGAGGCGGAATCTGATGAGATCTCTCTAGAAGTTGTGGACGAGGTGACAGAAGCATTAGAAGAAGATGTTCTAGATAGTATTTTGGACAAAGATGATTTAGAAGAGGTGCAGGCACTGCTGGAAGAGGAGGCACTCCATGATACGTCAGAGTCGGATACTTCTAGGTCCAAGGAGAACGATATAGTGATGGACGATGAGGAAGTGTTGCTCGAAGAAGGATCCGACGATATTTTGTTGGAAACGGAAGCGATGCTTGAAGAGGACTCTTCTGTAGACAATACCGCTTTGGATGCTGAAGCCTTGTTAGAAAATGAAGCCGATGAAGCCCTTGAAATTGATGATAACGGTGAAGAGGATTTTACGCTCTTAGAAGAGAGCCTTGAAGATGCGGTAGAGAATTTAAGTGACGAGGAGCTGAATGCACCGGTTGACGAAGAGATGCTTCTTGATATCGTTAATGATGAAAGCGGTGCATTTGATGAGTTTGATGCTTTAGATATTCATGCGGTGCGCAGTGCTTTGGGTGAGGAACATGATGACGTTATTGAAGATCGCTGTGATCGTGATACGCTTGAGCAGGTCGAAGAGGAGTTACTCTCTCAAGAGTCCGATGAAACAGTGGCAGCACCGACGGCTGCTTCAGATCCGAAAAACGGTATTGAAGCGTTGCAGGCAGTATTGCGTGCACTGCAGGATGATGACGTTGCCCAGTCATTAAAAGCTATGAATATTACTATCAATATCTCGTTTGGGGAGAAGTAGTTGAATTACGATACCGGAGCTATTTTAGTACTTTCAGGTCCTAGTGGAGCGGGAAAAAGCTCGCTTATTAAAAAAATTGAAGATGAAATTGGCGCCTACTATTTTTCCATTTCAACGACAACACGTCCCATGCGAGAAGGTGAAATTGAGGGAAGAGATTACCATTTTGTCTCTATGGAGACGTTTCAAGAAGATATTGAAAATGAGTATTTTTTGGAGTATGCCAAAGTACATGGTAACTACTATGGTACCTCCATTAAACCGGTCAAAGAAGCACTTAGGGCAGGAAAATTGGTTCTTTTTGACATTGATGTACAGGGTCATGATGCTGTACGGAGTCGTCTGGGTGACATTACTACCTCGGTGTTTATTACCACACCAAGTCTGCATGAACTCAAAATACGGCTTAACAATCGCGCTACCGATGCTTCTGAAGTTATTGAAAACCGTATTAACATGGCAAAGCGTGAGATTCAGCGTATTAGTGAGTTTGACTATCTTATTATTAATGAAGATCTGGATCAAGCGGCAAAACATCTCAAGCGTATTGCCAAAGCGGCGAAGCTTAAGATTCCTAGTATTGATATTAGCAATTTTATTCGTCAGTGGGAAGAAGATGCCTAGTTGAGACTGTAAGCACTCTTACAGCAAAGCAAGGCTATACTAGCAGCACGAATTTTAATTTTACAAAGGAACCGTACAATGGGTATGCCAGGAACAACAGAGCTCATCATTATTTTAGTAGTCGTTCTGCTGCTGTTTGGAGGGAAAAAAATCCCCGAACTTGCCAAAGGTCTGGGGCAGGGTATTAAAAACTTCAAAAAATCGGTTAAAGACGACGAGCCTGAAGTGGCAGAGACCGATACATCCAAAAAAGTAGAAAAATCAACCAATAGCGATAGTGTTGACGCTCCTAAAGACACTACCAAACAAGCATAGCATTGAAGCAAAGAGTTGCAGCGCTACTGCGCGATAAATTTGAGTATGATGTTGTTCTGGAAAAACCAAAAGATCGTACTTTTGGGCATTTTGCCACTCCCATAGCATTTTCGCTTGCTAAAGAGCTGCGAAAGTCACCGATGCTCATTGCTGAGGAGATTACTGCCTCGTTTAGCGACTCAGAGATATTTAGCGCCGTGGAATCGGTTAAGGGCTATATCAATTTTCGACTCTCGGAGCGCTTTTTAGATGAGTATGCTTCGTGGGCGCTGGATCAGGGCAGTGCTTTTGGATTTTCCGACAAAAACGAGTCGATTTTATTGGAGTTTGTCAGTGCCAATCCAACCGGACCGCTACACATCGGGCATGCGCGGGGTGCCGTTTACGGTGACACCCTGCTGCGTTTGGGGCGTCAACTTGGCTATACCATTCAAGCAGAGTATTATGTTAATGATGCGGGCAACCAGATTGATCTGCTTGGGCTTTCGTTGCAACTAGAAGGGCAGCATACGATATTGCAACAGGATGTGGAGTGGCCGGAAAAATATTACCGCGGTGACTATCTGAGCCTGCTGGCTCATGAAGCGTTAGAACATTTCGGTACAGCGATATTTACTGACGCTTCTCGTCAAAAAGAGCTGGCATTGTGGGCAAAAGAGAGAGTAATGGCATTGATTGTTGCCGACTTGAAAGCGGTCAATATCACCTTTGATACTTTCGTAAATGAGAGTGAACTCTATCATGATTGGGATCGCGTTCTTGCCAAAATGGGTAAGAATGTTTATGAGTATGAGGGCAAACTCTGGATTCATTCCAGTGAGTGCGCAGATGAGAAAGATCGTGTTGTTGTACGTGAAGATGGTCGTCCGACGTATCTGGCAGGAGATATTGTTTATCATAACCAGAAGTTTGAACAGGGGTTTGATCATTACATAAACATTTGGGGTGCCGACCACCACGGCTATATTGCACGGGTGAAAGCGGCCGTGACATTTTTGGGTTATGATGCGTCAAAACTCGAAGTGCTGCTCTCCCAGATGGTCAGTCTACTCAAAGACGGCGAACCGTTCAAAATGAGTAAGCGGGCGGGTAATGTTATTTTAATGAGCGATGTGGTCGAAGAGATCGGTGCGGATGCTCTGCGCTTTATTTTTGCCAGTAAAAAGTGTGATACTGCTTTGGAGTTTGATGTCGAGGC
>JALUJE010000037.1 GCA_027057185.1 Helicobacteraceae bacterium
CCTCTTTATTGAGTCGGTCATACATCTTTTTAAAGTCAACCAATGTCTGTTTTCCCGGCTTTCCCATAAGTTCCAATACGCTTTGTTCCGTATGTTCGGGAGCCACTTTCATTTGACCGGAAATGTGGTGTTTTACCATCTCTTTTAAGTAAGAATAGCCATGTTTTTTATCGGCGGTAATAAAATCATAGCGTACTCCCGAAGCAACAAATGCTTTTCGAACGCCGGGAATATCACGGATACGGCGCAGTAGATTAATATTGCGGCTATGATCTACATGCATAACCTTGCACAGCCGTTGGGCATCAACACAACGTATGTGATCGCAGGTTCCTTTTTTAAGCTTTTTGTCACATTCATAACCATACATATTGGCCGTAGGTCCTCCGACATCGGAAATAATACCCTTGAAATCTTTGTAAGTAGTAAACAATTGTGCTTCTCTCACAATAGAAGCTTCCGAACGGGTACGAATGGTACGACCCTGATGTACACCGATCGCACAAAAATTACACTCACCCCAACAACCTTGATGTGTTGAAATCGAAAATTTAATGGTCTCCAGACACGTCACCTTGCCCTCTTTGGCGTAGTAAGGATGTAGTTCGCGAGTATAAGGCAGTGCCGCCATAGCATCCATCTCCGCCTCATTCAAATAATCACATGGCGGATTTTGAATAAGATAGCGTCCGTCAACTTCCTGCGACAGACCTTTGGCAGAGATAGGGTCGTTATTGTCATAAAAACAGTCAAAAAGATCAATATACTTCTCTTTATCCTGAAGACACTGATCATGAGAAGGGAGCTGAAGATACTCATGATTCGGTTCTTTAGCAATATAACTAACCCCGCGAATACCCCGCCATTCTTGCCGTGCATCGAGTGCCCGTGTCACTTGTTCAATAGCAATCTCACCCATGCCATAAATTAGTATATCGGCTTTGGCATCAAACAAGATCGGTTTTCGCAACTTGTTGGACCAATAATCGTAGTGTGTAATGCGACGCAAACTCGCTTCAATGCCACCTAGTACAAGCGGCACCGTATTTTTATAAAACCGACGGATGAGATTGCAGTAGACCAATACCGCGCGATCAGGTCGTTTCGTATTTTTTCCACCGGGCGTGTAGTCATCGGAGTTACGAAATTTTTTAGTTGCCGTATAGTTCGAGACCATCGAATCGACACTACCACCACTCACACCCCAATACAGACGAGGTTCTCCCAATCGGGTAATATCAACATCACTCGTAATCTCAGGCTGTCCAATAATGCCTACCTTGTAACCCCAACTTTGCAACATTCTTCCGACTGCTGCTACGCCCATATAGGGTGAGTCAATATACGCATCACCGGTCACTAAAATAACATCGCACTGCTTCCAGCCCAAAGTATCCATTTCATCACGAGTTGTTGGTAAGAATCGGTAGGTCTTCTTCATGATTTTTTCGCCACAAGTGAGGCGATTTTCACGTTCTCTCCACGAAGGTTTTTATCAAGTTTTTCTTCATAACAGAGAATCTCGAATTCCCGAAACATCTCTAAGAGTTCATTCACATGTAAAAGATAGTCCGCATTACTGGGTTGATGAAATCCTCTGCCTTCGGCCTCGACAAAGGTCTCAAAAATCACCATCCCTTCAGGTTTGAGTGCCGACTTTATTTTAGGAATGAGTGCTCGATCCAAATAATTGATATTGACAATAAGATCATACGTTTTCGTAAATTCGTAGGTATCCAGGTCAGCACAGACCGTTCTCACCCTGTCCACGTCCTCGAGATAGAAGAGTGCCACCTCAGAAATATCAACGGCATCGACATGAAAGCCCTGCTCTGCCAGAAAAACGGTGTTACGTCCCTGCCCACATGCAATATCCAGTGCATCGACCGGCGTTGCATGGCTAACATAATGTTTGAGAACCTTACTCACATGCGTTGGCATGAGAAGGGTATCGTACTTTTTATTCCATCGTATTTTATCGTTCTGCATAGCTCACTACTTTTTTTTAAATATCAGTAGCATTTTATCATCAACATCATAAAGAGAGAGTGGGTGATCTTCCACCAATACCAATGCACCGTTATTTTTCAGCGTTTCCAGCGTGTGAAAATACTGCTCAATCTGCTCTTGCGATTTCAGATAACAGCCATCTTCTTGCCTATAAAAGAGGGTGAATTCCGTAGAGAGCCGACCGTTGTCATAAACAGCATTAACATTCAAAAAACACGCTTCATCTTCGGCACTCATACTCCCCTCTGCCACATCACTAAAACCGTATTCGGTGTTAACATCGAGAATCAATATGCCGTCCTCTTCCAAAACCCCGGCAACACAGTGAAAAAAAGAGGACAGTCCTTCAGGGGGAATGAAATTTAGTACATCAAAAATTGCTACGGCTGCCTCATAACGTCCACTCACCTCGCAAATATTTTGACAGGCAACATCCAATCCTTTCTGCCGTGCCGCTGCTACCATAACGGGTGAGAGATCGATACCGCGACATTTTATGCCTGCTGCTATTGCCTGAGTCATGAAACCGCCACGACCACAACCAATATCTAATACTGAGCCAATCTGTTCATCTTCAAGCAATGTGAGAAAAATAGAGTGCAGTATTTGTGTTGACGCTTCTATGCCTAGCAAGTGCTCGCTCTTGGCATAAAGATCAAGAGCATGACTCATCAGCAGTGTCCTTGTTGTAAAAATGATACCAATTTTTCTTTCATCAACGGGATACAAAAGTAGTATCCCTGCCCAATCTGACAGCCGTTATCGGCCAGGAACTGCTCTTGTTCCGAATTTTCGATACCTTCGGCTACATTAATGTAACCCAAGCTTTGTGATAAGACAATAATTGCCTTTGCAATGGCAACATCATTGGTATCATGAGGCAATTCATCGACAAAAGATTTATCAATTTTAAGTTCGTCAATAGGAAATTGCTTGAGATAACTCATAGAAGAATGCCCCGTTCCAAAGTCGTCAATGGAGATGGCAAACCCCAGCTCCTTGAGACGACTTAAAACATTCATACTATATTTGGTATTTTTCATAATATGACTCTCGGTAATTTCTAAAACAATAGCACCGGTCTCAATCCCGATATCTTTACTTATTTTCGCAAGATCGTCAACAAAATTATCTTGATACAGCTGTATGGCAGAGATGTTGATCGCAATTACCTCAAGACTTGGACATATCTGTTTAAAATGCAGAAAATCATGACATGCCTGTTGAAAAACAAATCTGCCTATCTCCAGAATGTAACCGGTATCTTCAGCTACCGGAATAAACTGTAACGGCGAAATGGTTCCCAAAGCATCATTGTTCCAACGTACCAGAGCTTCTAGACCTACAATAGTTTTGTCCATCAGACTGTATTTTGGTTGATACATCACATAAAACTCTCTATTGTCTAATGCCTCTTTCATGGTCTGTTCCATCGTTAGACGGTTGTGTACATCAATCGAGAGTTGCTTTTTATAGTATCGATAGGTGTTTTTCCCACTGGCTTTTGCTTTATACATGGCAACATCGGCATGCTTAAAGATGGTTTTACAATCCATGCCGTCATCGGGAAATATGGCAATACCGATGCTCAATGTCACATTTAACCGATGATTGCTGGTAGTAATCGGCTCGGAAAACAGTTCCAATATTTTTTGCGATACCTGCGCCGCAGAATAATCTTCATTTAAAGACTCAATAATAATAACAAATTCATCACCGCCGATACGTGCAAGCATATCGGATTCGCGCAAGGCCTTTTTCATCCGTTTGGCACTTTGTACAAGCAACTCATCACCCACGTCATGACCCAAAGTATCATTAATAATTTTGAAGCGGTCTAGGTCAATAAAGAGAATGGAGATTCGCGATGATTGGCGTTTGGCAACAATGAGACGATGTTCCAAATACTCCTCAACATTTATACGGTTTGGCAAGGAGGTTAAGGCATCGTGATATGCCATATATTCCACTTCCCGTTTCTGCTCAATATAATCGGTAATATTGAGATTGATTGCCAAATATTTTGAGAGTTTTCCCTGAACATACACCGGCGTTATTGAAGCTTTTTCATAGTAAAGTGTTCCGTCTTTTCGTTTGTTAATAAACTCCCCCTCCCACTTCTCGCCCCGATTTAAAGTCTCATGCATTTTATTGTAAAATTCCTGACTGTTTTCACCCGATTTTAAAATACGGGGATTTTTTCCAATCACTTCCTCTCTTGTATAACCCGTATCATATTCAAAAATATCATTAACGTAAATAATATTACTCTGGGCATCCGTAATAATAATGGAGTTGTCGCTGTTCTCTACTGCCGTTTTAAAACCAATGAGTTCATCTTTAATGCGCAATGTTCGTCGGTACATCATTAGCAGGCTATAAAGAATGATCAGCACAATGGCAAACTGTATGAGTACAATCGTTTTCTCAATAGTCAAATCCCGGTCATGCTTATGGTCAACGATGGCATGTAAATTATCTAGTGACACATTGATATAGGGTTGTTTTACCACATCATCCACCTGAAGCAGCTTTTGAATATGTTTAATATTTTGTTTGGCGACTTGTACAAACATATACAATTCTATGTTGTTCACGTCATGCAGAGTATGCTCTAAAAAATCAAAATTACTCTGCATCTGCCGGGTATCGACGTAGGTATTAATATAGTACTTCATGAGGTACAACAAGGTATCATTAGCAACGGCAATACTCTTTTTATCAAGAGTGGCTTCTTTCTGAATAACCCGGTTCAGATCAAAAAGATAGTGCATAGCATTTAGTAGTGATGCATTCTGAGACTTAAACAGCTCAATATAGTCGCGTTTTTTATAGTACTCCTCTATAATATAACGCAGTAACAATCTATATTTATTACTCTTAAAAAGCTCATGCGATTCTTTCGAGTCCAAAAATTCCATCAGGTGCTCAAAAGCTTCCGTGTTTTTGTTAATCTCATCATAGTTAATAAATGTAGCTTTTTGAAGCAGAAAATTGTCAAACGTTTTATCTAAAAGTTTTAGCTCCATAATCGCATCGTGATAATGCGTATATCGCTGTGTATCATTA
>JALUJE010000038.1 GCA_027057185.1 Helicobacteraceae bacterium
TCATCAAGGCACGACTCTTTGGCAACAAAAGAAGCGGTGGCCACATTGAACTTCTCATCAATCGTCCCATCGATGTCTATACACTCAATGTCTATATTAAAGGTCGGGTACGTGCAGGGACAGAACTTTTTTTTGAGAACGGTCTCATGGCTACCGTAATGCAATGTCATGATGACGGCAGCCGAAATGTGCAATTTACATGTAAGGCGAGAGTACTACGTTTTGAGGAGTTACTTCCTCTACTACAACGCATTGGACATATTCCACTGCCACCCTATCTCAATCGTAATGATGAGTCCACAGATGAAGAAGACTACCAAAGTGTTTTTGCCCATCATGAAGGTGCCGTTGCCGCACCAACAGCATCATTACACTTCAGTGACGCTCTGTTTCAAGAGGTATGCCAAAAGCACCCTCACGCTTTTGTCACCTTACATGTCGGAGCAGGCACATTTAAACCGGTCGAGCATCAGATCATCACTGAACATCCCATGCACTCGGAATATTTCGACATCTCTGATGACGCCCAACAGATATTACATTCTGATGCCAAAGTACTCGGTATTGGTACGACTTCAACACGTACTATAGAATATTATGCCCGTACTGGAATAGCCCACGGTGAGGCCAATCTCTTTTTACATCCGGACAATCCACCCATCCGTACCAATGCCCTACTGACCAATTTTCATCTTCCAAGATCAACATTACTAATGCTCGTAGCCTCATTTATTGGACTAGAAGAAACGTTACGTGTTTATGAAGAAGCGATACATCGGCAGTATCGCTTTTTTAGTTATGGAGATGCAATGCTTATTGTTTAGCATCCGAGGCACAAAGTGTTGCCGCAATTTTTGTAGAAAATCCGATAGTAACATCGTTCCATGTTTTACCCTCATGCAGATCGTAACAGGCTTTATTGATGGCACTAAGTGCTTTGTTGGCACTGAAGTCAAACAGATCAATAACACCATTGGCGTGCAATATTCCCTTGTCATAGCGAAATGCCATAGGTACGGTTTTCGTGATGCCGTTCATTGTTACCTCAGTAGTAAATGTACCGGTTTTCGCTTTACCTTTTTCATGTGGATCTGAAGCAACATTGATTATTTTGGCCGTAATAGTATTACCGCTCATCTGTGTGAAAAAATATTTTACCAATGTAGCATCACGTTCTGCATGGTTAGTATTGACGCTGGCTGTCTCAATGACGACACGTGAACCGATAAAGATCTCTCGAAAATTGGCACCGCTCGGTACTGCAGGGGTAAAACTCACTCTATCAAAGCTACCGGATACTTTTAGTTTCGATGCTGTTTTATACGCACCCCATGTGACGGTAAGAGACCCTTGTTGTTGTAAAACACATCCGTGCTTTGCTACACTTAGTCCCGCTGCTTGAAGCCCTGAAAACGCTAGCAAAAAAGCGAAAATTATCTTTAACATTGTCATTCCTTATGCGTAATAATGCCAAAAGTATAGCAGAGAAAACTGCAATTTTATTTAAACGCCGTGAGTAAAAAAACTGGGTATTGGCATCGCTCTTTTTGAATGATATCGACAATCTCAAATGTCACCTCTTTAAAACCGACATAAGAAATCAATGTACGAAGTTCGTGCTCGTCAAATCCAAAATGATGCACCCCCTCACTGCCATCACTGTGAAATGAACCATCTTCACGGAGCAGATCTGCAACAGCAAGAAAAGCACCCGGTTTCATGCCGGCATAGAGATGTTCAAATAATGTTACAATGTTTTTAATATGATGCAGGGTCATAGAGCTGACAACTCCATCATAAAAACCGTGCAGCGACTCTTTTGAAATATCTTTTACACATGTTCTAATTCGATCCTCTCCAGAGCGTTTCTCTTTAAGCTTCTCAAGCATCGCCTCGGATGTATCAATCGCCACTATACTATGAACATGGGGCAGAATTTTATATGTCAACAATCCGGTTCCCGCACCCAGATCAATCACGTCCATATCCTTCTGCAAAGACATTCTGGCATTAATGCGTTCGTAGATACGTTGCGCCAAATTCTGACGACGTGAGGAGCAGTCCCAATGCACTGATTTTGTCGTAAATGCTTCACTCATAACAGTGCAAACCCTTCCGCCCGCCACGCATTAATGCCACCATCCATATTATAGACCTTAAAACCGTGTTTCGCCAGAATCCTCGAAGCACTGATACTACGATTACCGCTACGACAATAGACCACTATTCGCTTCCCTTTTGGCAATGTGTCAAGATTCTTTTCCAATACTCCCAACGGAATCAGTCGCGCCCCTTCAATGTGACCTTCATGATCATACTCATTTTCAGAGCGTACATCCAAAAACAGTACCTCATTGGGATGTGCATGCAATAACTCATACGCTTGGGTAACATGCAATTTCTCCAAATTGACAAAAATATACCCTTTCTGATAGAGAAAAAAGAGGACTGCTACTACGAGTAATACTAAAGAAAATATATCCAATAAGCGTTTTTTCATAACCATCCCTGATCGTTAATATAGTAGAACAACACGGCAACCATCAACACTGCTATGACTGCCGCGGCAATTTTTACGATACTATACGGACGTTCTCCACTAATAGCACCGTTTCTTCCATTGATAACATAACTATAGACTTTATTGTTAAACGTAAATGCCGAAGCATATACAGGTAGCAAAATATGTTTAAACGTAATGTTGTCATACTCTGTCGACAACCTTGAAATCTCCTGACGGTCTCCACCGATCTGACGCTTAATTGCCGCACGAATCCGATATTCCATGGTTGCTTTGGCACGCTCAAGCCCTCGCTCCAGATCAATAGCGTATACCTCGCTGTCATAACCGCTTAAAAATGCTTCATCATAATTAACGAGATTCTCCAGATCCCACTCCAGGAGTGCGTAATGCAGTGACTCACTTGCCATCACCAGAACATCATCAAAAGAATGATTTATATTACCCTTTACGGGAATCCAGCGAATACGTTGTACCTGCCGTGAGCGCATCTGAGAGCGTCCATTGATATTCACACGGTAATGTTGCGTCTCATAATAGACCATACCCCGTCGTCCGCTGTAACGGCTCAGTGTACTTGCATCGTAAGTCCAGTAGGGAATGTAAATCCCCTTGAGGGTACTGTCCTCGGCACCGTAATGTTGCAGCTTGTTGGGAGCAAACCAGTGACTTTTGAGCCATGATTTGAAAATAACCCGTGCCTCTTTATGACCAATTTTAAAAGGCAACATCGCCTGCGGTCTGATAGGACGATAACGTGCGACTTCGTTGACTACGGCACTTCCACAGAATGGGCACGTGGAGGCATAAACATGTTCTTGAAGTTCAAAAGTTGCCGCACAGCTGGGGCACTTTGTACTCGTCAGTGCACTAGGCTGCTGGGGAAGATGTTGTAGTGTTTTACGTGCTTTCTCGTAATCATTTTCTAGCACTTGCGTAAAGGCACGCTCTACATGATTGATATGAGTACAGTACGGACATGTCAGCTCGCCCGTAGCCACAGAAAACTTGAGTTTGGCACCACACTGCTCACATGGAAAAACATACTCTTTTTTCATTACATCATTTAACTGGGAATTGGGGGCGGTGTTAGGTGAAACAGCGTAGCCAAACCATCAAGCGAACGGGCACGCTCCCAACCATCCATTCCTTCACGCCATGCCAAAGTATCCTCTGCAATGGTGCCTTCTGCGATGGCAGTTTTGATCTGTTCAAGTGTCAGTGGTCCTTTGGCGCGATTGTCAATAACCACATAATAGGTTTGCGCTTTAGGAATGGGTGGCGGTGCAAGGTGTTTAGTATTTTGCCTACTCAAATTCGTAGTCATCTGCTGTGCCATAGCAAACCCCATCCCCATACTCATGGCTTCTCCGGCGGCCGATGTACCACCTGAACCCATTGCACTGAGTGCTTCTGCCGCACTATAATGCAGGTAGTCATCTAAATTGCCCGCGAGCCCCATACCGGTACGTTTGTCTAACGCTGCTTCAACATTAGGCGGCAGGGAGATGTTTTCAATTAATAGTTTGGTCAATTCCAAACCGTACGCCTCAAATTCAGGGGCAATTTTCTGCTCAATAAAACGACTCATCTGCTCATAATTGGCAGCTAGATCCAAAATGGGAATATCGGCCTGGGCAACAATGGTCGCAAAACGCGAGACAATAAGATTTCGAAGCTGATCGCTTACTTCATCTACGGTAAAATAGCCATCGGTTCCGACAATTTCTTTGAGAAATACTACCGGATCTCCAATACGCATGGCATACGTACCAAAAGAGCGAATTCGTACGGGACCAAACTCTTTATCTCGTAGCATTAGGGGATTTTTTGTTCCCCACTTTAGATCAATAAAATGGCGCAAATTAAAAAAGTAGATCTCAGCTTTAAACGGACTCTCAAAGGCATGATCCCAATGTTGCAAGGTTGTTAAAACAGGGAGGTTTCGAGTCTCTAAAGCATAAATACCCGGCATAAAGACATCGGCAATTTCGCCCTCACTGACAAACACGGCAACCTGTGTCTCACGCACTGTCAGTTTGGCACCGTATTTAATCTCATTACCGTAGCGCTCAAATCGGTATACCATGGTATCATTGCTGCTATCAGTCCACTCAATAACATCAATAAACTCCCCCATGAGTCTGTCAAAAAAACCCATCATTACGCCTCCTTGTTTGTCGTCACCTGCTCTTTTACCTGTGCTTGCGTCGCCAACAATGACGCCTTGAGCTCCTGTTCCAACACTTCAAGCTCTGCTTCGGCTTTTTGACGAGCCTTTTTACCTTCATTGGCAATACTCAGTCCATCTTCTATTGTTTCAATCAAAAGTTTATTGGCAAGTTTAACACTCTCAATATCAAAAATTCCGCGCTCTGCGAGCTCACGGGTTTGACGATTCGCCTCTTTCAGGTTTTTTGCATTGGCTTCTAGAAGTTCATTCGTCAGATCCATGGCATCTTTTAAGACGCTACCTGCTTTTTGATTACGATAAATGGTAATGGTCTGTGCCAGCTGATTTTTCCATAATGGAACAGTATTAACTA
>JALUJE010000039.1 GCA_027057185.1 Helicobacteraceae bacterium
GCTGGTTAGTGCCAGTGCGCTGATTGAACTACCGTTTTTCGTTGCTATTTTCACGCTCTTTTTGATTATGGCCAATCTGGGTATGGCAAACGGTGCGGTCTTTCAACTGGTGCCACAACGTTTTGGTAAAGATATCGGTATTATGACCGGTATTGTCGGTTGTGCCGGCGGACTTGGCGGAACGGCACTGATTCAGACACTGGGATGGTCCAAAGGAGTCTTTGACGGCTATAGTGCCGGTTTCTTGATTTTTGCGGCGGTCGTACTCATTGCCATTGCAGGCATCAGCTTTGTCAAAACACGCTGGAGAACGACTTGGGGTGCTGCTGCGGGAGGGCGTATTTAATACGCTTTACTACCGGAACAGCCAAACTAAAAACCCGATGCCGATGCCCAGATTAACCCAACTGCCACCATCTTCAAACAGAAATATTAACGCATTATAGTACGCTTTCAAGGCAGCGCTATCGGCATGGACAAGGGCTTGAGTCGCAAATTGAGTGATCTCCCCACCCCAAAGAAAAGCTATAACCTCCGGTACGATAAAAAAAAGTACCACTCCTAAAAACCCCCAAATCGTTCTAGTAGGCTTCATGGAATGTACCGCTTCTCGAAGTTTGGGATTTTCAGCTATTTTTTTTACTTTTGTTTTCATTGGGTAACATCATAGCACTCCAAAGTAATATTGTCTACTTTTTCACCACAAATGCTACAGAACTGTTACTGCTTCTGATACAATGAGCATTATTTACATGTAAAAGGATTGCTCGTGTTAAAAGTTCGTGCTTCTGAGTTTATTCTTCCCAAAGCATCCGATGTCAAAGGTGATGATGCGTGTGCCTATGAAATTATTGACAATGCGTTGCTCATTGCCGTATTGTGTGACGGCGTCGGTAGTGCCAAACGTGGCGGTGCCGCCGCACGCCAGACGGTAAAATTTTTTATTGACCAGTTTAAAACACGACCGACCAACTGGACCATAGAGCAGACGCTCATCTCTTTTACCAAACACATTAACCGAATTCTGTTTAAAGAGTCCATGACGCAATATGAACACATTGAACTGCTCACCACCCTCTGTGTCGCCGTCATCGAAGGAGATCAGCTCTATACACTGAACCTTGGCGATTCCCACATCTACTTGCAACACGATGATACTCTTACCCTGCTGAGTACCGATCATGTCATGGATGAAGAAGATATGAGCCACGTCCTTACCCAAGCCTGTGGGCTGAGTGAAAATATTGACCCCAGTGTTACGGTCACTACCGTTACCATAGGCGATCGTCTGGTATTGTGCAGCGACGGGGTTTACAACCTCGGTGAGGATGCAACACTCAATGATCAGCTTTGTAAAGGCTTAAGTGCCAAGCTCATTATCAATGCCTTGACCAAAGGGCATAAAGATTACGACCGTGACGACGCTTCCATGCAGATTTTTACTATTGAGAGCCTGAGTCAGATCTGTGCCCTCAAAAACCTGAACCTTCCCATTCCCGAGTCACCCAAACAAGGAGACATCATTGACGGCTATGAGCTTTTGGAGCCGATGATGCAGCATGAGCGCATCTGGAAGGTACGCAAAAAAGAGACCGTACTGGTTATGAAATTTCCCATGAGTGCCGATGATGAGCATGACCTTGATGAGTTCGTACGTGAAGCGTGGTATGCCAAACAGATTCGCCATCGCTCTTTTGGCAATGCCTGGGTACCCGAGAAGCGTACCGTGCGTTACTATCTGATGGAGCTTATAGAGGGCAACAACCTCATTGAATTTCTCGGTGATAAGCGCCTTTCGGTCGATAACGCCATTGCCTTGGCAAAATTTTTGCATAAAGCCGAAGCCCATCTGCTGCATTTGGGATTGGTTCATGGTGATATTAAACCTGAAAATATCATTGTTTACCGTGAAGCCGATTCGGCAGGTACAATCTTTAAAATGGTTGATTTCGGTTCTATTGTCGAAATCTTCTCTACCGACAGTCGTGCCGGAACGCCTAGCTATCTGGCACCAGAGCGTTTTAGCGGTGGTAATATCAATGAGGCAACCGAACTTTTTTCAATTGGCGTCACGCTTTACTGGGCTTTGACAGGAAAATTTCCCTACGGTGAGATTGAGCCATTTCAAACTCCCAGCTTTAAAACACCAAAACCACCCAGCCACTACAACAAAAACATTCCTGACTGGTTCGATGCCATCATTTTACGTACCATTGCCATCGATGCCAAAAATCGTTACCAGCACTACTCTGAGTTTTTTTACGAACTTAAAGCTCCTGAAAATGTCAAACCATTCTTTAAAAAAGATGCACCGTTACTCGAACGTGACCCGCTCAAATTTTACAAAACAGCATTTTTTCTTCTGTTAGGATTAAATGGCATTTTATTCATGATGCTCATTTCATGAATCAATAAACCAGATATGCCGGTGAGTTAGGGCAGCAAACAAAAAAAATCTATTTCAATTTACATGTAATAAAGTTTTTTTACCCTATAATTCCGTTTTTATTTTACCTTACTTAAAGGCTTTTTTGAGTGCAACCCCACTATACGCCCTATCATGACGTGAACCAAGAGCAGCTTCAACAAGATATTGATGCCATAAAAGCAACCATCGGCAACCCGACATGGGAAGATTATCAACACCTTTTAAAACTGGAACTTTGGGGAAGAATGTGTACCGTATCGGGAAGTATTCTCGTAATAATCGCTGCCTATTTTGCATTGAGTGGACTGGCATTTTGGACCGTAGCACTCATAGCAGCTATCCTCCTCAGTATTGGTAACGTCTCTCGCTGGGCCAATGTCACACATCCTATTTTACACGGGGCTTACGATAAAATTCCCAATATTCCTTACCGCTATACCAAAGCCGGTTATGCCAGAGGATGGCGACGCTACTGGCATTGGCTCGACTGGATTAAACCCGAAGCGTGGGAATATGAGCACAACATCATGCACCACTACCATTTAGGTGAGCGGGATGATCCGGACAATGTGGAAAAAAATCTGCAGTGGCTCATTCAGTCTAGAGTACCGATGTGGCTGCGTTATGTTATTATTTACGCCTTTGCCGGTACATGGAAGTTTACCTACTATGCACCCAACACCCTCCTGATACTGGAGAACAAAGAGCGTCGTAAACGTAAAGAGCCTGAAGCACACTCTTATGAATACAGCCCTTTTACCAAAAACGGTCTGGAACTCTGGAAACATTACATGCTACCTTATAGTGTCATAAAATTTATCCTCATCCCCCTGCTGTTTTTGCCTTTTGGCATGAGTGCGGTTTTTGGGACACTCATTATTTTTTTACTGGCAGAGTTTTTTGCCAACTTGCACTCGTTTTTAGTCATTGTACCCAACCACTCTGCGGAAGATATCTATATGTTCAGTGAACCCCACCAAAGTCAGGGCGAATTCTATCTACGCCAGATTATGGGCAGTGTCAACTACCATACCGGTTCTGATTTCATCGATTTTTTACATGGATTTTTAAACTATCAGATTGAGCACCACCTCTTTCCCAATATGCCTCAAAGTTTTTATCAGAAAATGCAACCCATTACCAAAAAAATTTGTCAAAAACACAACCTTGAATATCGTCAGGAAAGTGTCTTTAAACGTATTGTGATGAGTATTGACCTAATGGTCGGAAAAACAATATTATTGCGTATTGAGCATATTTAAACATGCAATGATAAACTTTGCTGCTTTGTTGATTCATATCAATTGCTGCGATTGGGTATTGATGTACACTTTTACAGATGAATGACAAGGAGAGTGCCATGAATTTACCTGAAAATGCAGAAAAAATTGATGTTACGGGTGCAAGTGTTGACTTTTATACTTACAAAGAGGGTAATACGACCATCTTTCAATTTGATTCTTCTATGACGGGTCCTCCGGAACCTATGGTCAATGCCATGGCAGGACTGAAACTGCTCGATGATAGCAACAAAAAACTGGTTATGATCAACCATAAGGCTCCCGGCGGTCTCTTCTCTAAAATTGGAGACAACTTCTCATATGTAATTCAAGATTTGGACGATGGCAAAGTCAAGGTGGTCTTTAGTTATATTGACGGTGCAAGCAAGAAGGCTGATCTGAACGATACCAGCTGTCACTAAACAATGAATGTTACTCGTGATTTTGCACCACCATTTAGCCTAATTGCCCCTTTTTTTCTTATGGGAACGCTTTTCTACCTGATGAGTGTAGTATTACTGTTCTCATTAGAGAGTGATGCTACCGTCTCACAGATGCTAACCCTAGGGTGGGTACACCTCTTTTTACTCGGGTTTGTTATGATGATTATCTTTGGAGCCATGGCACAGTTGGTACCGGTCGTTATTGAAGTCGGTCATGCTGCGGTTGATTTTTTCTATATCATCTGGCCGCTGCTGGCTTTGGGGACGCTGATGATGGTATCGGGCTTTGTAGTACTGCCAATTTTGTTGCCCTATGGCGGGCTCATTGTCTTACTGAGTATGGTTATTTTTGCTATGGATCTTTTTGCAACGTTACGTCGAGGAGAGCGAAAATCCATTGTCGTCAGTGCTATGAAAGCCAGCAACATCTTTCTGCTTTTAGGCATCATCAGTGGTTTTATCATGGCACTTTCATTTGGAGGTGTCATTGATGCCTCTCCCAATATTTGGCTTCAGGCTCATGTCTATGCCGTGTTTGGCGGTTATGTTCTGCTCACCATCATGGGACTCTCCATGATACTACTGCCGATGTTTGGTCTTTCTCACGGTTTTAATGATCTACCAATGTTATGGGCATATCGGCTTATGGTCGGTGGTGTCGCATTGGTGATGATGGGCTCCATATTGTCCATTGCCGTACTGCGTGATGCCGGCACGATGGCCGTCATTGCTTCCATGGTAAGTTACGGGTACCAGATTTATCTTATTGAACGCAAACGAGCACGAAAAGAAAATGACATTTGGGTCAAATCACTCGCTGTTGCCTTTTCTTCTTTGGCCGTAGCCCTTCTCTTGTCCATCATCTACCTCCTGGGCGGCGAAGCACGTTTTATGATGAGTGGCGGAT
>JALUJE010000040.1 GCA_027057185.1 Helicobacteraceae bacterium
GTTGATATCTTCACCAGAAAAGAGTGCTATCGCCTCATCAACTGCATTTTGCTGTGATCGAAAATCTAAAACATGCCCATAGGGCTTGGTATCGTTTAACACTCTGTTGGTTCGTGAAAAAGCTTGAATGAGTCCATGATATTTTAGATTTTTATCGACATAAAGCGTATTGAGAAACTTACTATCAAAACCTGTTAAAAGCATATCTACTACTATGGTAATATCTATCTTTTGGGAATGAGGCAAATCGCTATTGGGGTACTTTTGGTTTTTAATACGCGTTTGTACATCTTGATAGTAAACATCAAAGTTATTTAAAGTGTGATTTGTGTTATATGTTTTATTATAGTCATCTATAATCTCTTTAAGTGCCTCTTTTTTAAGGTTTGGCTCGATTTTGTTATCTTCTCGCTCCGTTGGAAGGTCTTCTTGAAGTTGGGCGACATCTTTGTTACCCTCAGCAGGTGGGGAAAATACACAAGCGACATTTAGATCATGCTCACTCTCTTTAAAAAGCCTAAAATACTCTATAGCATCGTTGATGCTTGCAGTAGCAAACACGGCATTAAACTTTTTATCGGCTGTTGTTTTGTCATGTTTAGACAGTATGGCATCAACTACGGCTTTTTTTGAGATATTTGTCTTCCCAACCTCTTTGCTCTCAGGCTTGAAGTAATCTATGTGAAATCTTAGTACATTGCCATCATCTATGGCATGAGTTATAGTATAGTTATGTAGCTCGTTTTGAAAAATATCTTTAGTCGTTTTTAGACTTGCCACATCTCCTTCTATCATCATACTCTGTGCATTTTGCTCAAAAATAGGAGTTCCAGTAAATCCAAAGAGTTGCGAGTTGGGGAAAAACTCTTTTATGGCACTATGATTTTTTCCAAACTGGCTACGGTGACACTCATCAAAGATAAAAACGATTCGCTCATTTGCAAGTGGAGCAAGAGCCTCTTTGTAGTTGTTTTTGTTGCTACTATCAAGAGCAAGCCCTAATTTTTGGATGGTGGTTACTATCACTTTATCGGCATAGTCCGTTGAGAGTAGTCTCTCTACAAGCGTATGGGTATTGGTGTTCTCTTCAACACAATTTTCTTGAAACTTGTTAAACTCTTCGCGTGTTTGACGGTCAAGATCTTTTCTATCTACCACAAAAAGCACTTTTTTGATATTGTCATCATCTTTTAAAAGGGTTGAAGCTTTAAAAGATGTGAGGGTTTTACCACTTCCTGTAGTGTGCCAAATATAACCGTTGCCTCGGTTATCATCTATGCACTCAACTATAGACTCAACTGCATAAATCTGATACGGACGCATCATCATAAGCTTGGCTTCACTCTGAACTAAAACCATATAACGGCTTATCATCTCACCGAGTTTACACTTAGATAAAAAGGCATCACTAAAAGCATTTAGTTCGGTGATTTTTTTGTTCTTTTTATCTGCATATTGATAGATAGGCAAAAATCGCTCATCAGCATCAAAAGAGAAATGTTTGGTGTCGTTATTTGCAAAGTAGTAGGTATTGCTACGGTTTGAGACAATGAAGAGTTGCATAAAACTAAGTAGTGTGTTGGCATAGCCATTGCCTGCATCGTTTTTATAGTTGATGATTTGTTGCATCGCTCGTCTTGGGCTTATCTGTAATGTTTTGAGCTCTATTTGCACTAATGGCAGACCATTTAAAAGTAGTATGACATCATAGCGCTGAAAGCTGTTTTTAGTGTTAATACGCAGTTGATTGATCACTTCAAAAGAGTTTTTACACCAATCTTTTATGTTTACCAAAGTGTAGTGCAGTGGGGTGCCATCTTCCCTCTCAAAGCTGTTGGTTTGGCGTAAAAGTTTAGAGGTTTTAAAAACATTTGGGCTTATAACCTGCTCTAGTAATCTACCAAACTCATTATCGGTTAGGTTTACCCTGTTTAGTTCTTGGAATTTTTTGCGGAAGTTTTGCTCTAACGCATTTTTATCTCTAATATCTGGACGATAACTATATTTTAGCTCTTGTAATTTAGTAATAAAGTTCTCTTCGATATTGTTTTCTTTTATCTGCATACACTTTCCCGTCATCATCAACTATTGGTATCAATCGTTTTATTAAGAGATATTATAGGTCTTTTGGGCTTAAATATCTTAATCATCGGAACCAAAAGTGTTTGCAAATAATAGAAAAGACGAAAAGAAAAGTTAGGAGCTAAAACAGAACATGATAATCATAAAAAAAATCGTACTATAAGAGATTGTAGTGGCGGACAGGGAGGGATTCGAACCCTCGGTACCGTTACCAGTACGCATCCTTAGCAGGGATGTGGTTTCAGCCAGCTCACCCACCTGTCCATCGTTGTAAAAGAGGTTGTAATTTTACTCATATAACATAATAGTGAGCTTAAAATCACCCGTGCACTCACAATTGAGACAAAATTTTCTCTACAACCGCAGCGGGGTTTTCTGCCTGGTAAATGGGACGTCCCACAACAATAAAATCTACCTCTGCTTGTTGTGCCATTGACACGGTAGCAACGCGCTGCTGGTCATTTGCAGATTCTCCAAAGGGGCGAATTCCCGGAGTCAGGGTAGCAAAATCGTGCTGTGTCGCCGCCTTGATGGAGGCACTCTCAAAAACGCTACACACCACACCATCAAGCCCGCTGTCATAGGAATTTTTGGCAAACTGCTCGGCTTTTTGGGCAATATCACCGCCATAAACCGCCGTAAAGCCCGCTTCATCAAAGGATGTCAATGCCGTCACGGCTAACACAAGCGGACGATTTTCGTACGGCTCCAGACGTTGCATCACGGTTTGCATGGCTTTTTGTCCTGCAGAGGCGTGCACGTTGAACATATCTACATGTAAATTCATAATTGATTCTGCCGCATCCGCCATGGTATTGGGAATATCGTAAAGTTTCAGATCTAAAAAAATCTTAATGTCGGGATTGATGGATCCAATAGCGTCAATAAATTCTTTACCATCACGAATATACGAGCGTAACCCTACTTTTACCCAGACATCATACGCCTGCAACGCCTCTACGAGTTTGAGGTTCTCCTTTTGGGTGGGAAGATCCAAAGCAACACAAAGCTCCATAATGCCCCTTTTGTTATAATCGTGACAGTATAGTAAAGAATTTATTAGAGCAAGGAAAATTTACATGTAAAATGTATTTACATGTAAATTACTTAGCCATGAACCGTTGTCTGAATTTTCTCCACCACAGACGGGTCTTCGAGTGTTGACGTATCTTGTGTAATGGCATCGCCTTTGGCAATGGCCCGCAAGATACGACGCATGATTTTTCCGGAACGTGTTTTAGGCAGTCCCGATACAAAAACAATATCATCACACAACGCAATATTGCCAATCTCTTGTTTTATAATATTGTTAATCTCTTGTGCCAATGCCACCTCTTCGCCAACACTGTCTTCAGCTTTCATGACAATGTAAGCAAAAATACCCTCCCCTTTGAGGTCATGCGGCTTACCGACTACAGCAACCTCCGCCACACTGCCATGCTTGTTAATGGCTGCTTCAACCTCTGCGGTGCCCATGCGGTGTCCCGATACATTAATGACATCGTCGGTACGTCCGGTAATGGTAATATAACCGTCCTCATCATACACCGCACCGTCACCCGTAAAATAGACCGGCTTGCCATCTTTTTTGACATCACCGAAATACGATTTTTTAAAACGCTCCGCATCACCCCAGACACCGCGTATCATTGCCGGCCACGGACGGGTCACACACATGTAACCACTCTCGCCGTTGCCCACGTTATGACCGGTTTTCGGGTCTAAAATCTCTGCCATAATTCCCGGTAACGGAAATGTAGCACATCCGGGTTTAATGGGTGTTGCACCCGGAAGCGGTGACACAATATGCCCACCCGTTTCCGTCTGCCAGTAGGTATCGACAATGGCGCATTTGGAATTACCTACGGCTTCATAGTACCACTTCCACGCCGGAGGGTCAATCGGCTCGCCCACCGTGCCAAGCACTTTTAACGAACTTAAATCATACTTTTGGGGCTCATCTTCACCCATTTTATGCAATACACGAATGGCAGTCGGAGCCGTATAAAACTGGTTAATGCGGTACTCTTGCACCATTTTCCACGGACGACCGGCATCGGGATAGGTCGGCACGCCTTCAAACATCACCGTAGTAGCTCCCATTGCTAAAGGACCATATACAATATAGGTATGTCCGGTAATCCAACCTATATCGGCAGTACACCAGTAGGTATCATTCTCTTTAACGTCAAATACCCACTCCATGGTCATCTGTGCCCAAAGAATGTACCCCGCACTGTTATGCTGAACCCCTTTAGGTTTTCCCGTAGAACCCGACGTGTACAGTAGAAAGAGCGGATCTTCACTTTCCATCACTTCGGGTTCACATTCGTTTGAGTGTTTCATAATCAGTTCACGGTATGCAAAGTCACGCCCTTCTACCCAAGTAATATCTTCACCGTTACGCTCCACCACACAAACCTTCTCAATCGGACTTGTTCCTTCCAGGGCTTTATCGACTACCGGTTTGAGCATGTAGGGTTTATTTTTACGATACGCGCCATCGGCAGTAATGACCACTTTAGCCTGGGCATCGTGAATTCTGTCTCGCAGTGCCTCGGCAGAAAAACCGCCAAAAACAATAGAATGAATGGCACCCAGACGCGCACACGCCAGCATAGCATATGCTGCTTCGGGAATCATCGGCATATAGATAATGACACGATCACCTTTTGCCACACCAAAATCATGTTTAAGCATGTTGGCAAAACGGTTAACATTGTTGTAGAGCTCCATATATGTAATGCTCTGCTGGTCACCGCGATCCCCCTCAAAAATGATAGCAGCCTTGTTTTTACGTGACGTTAAATGGCGGTCAATACACTGAACTGAAACATTGAGTTTTCCCCCTTCAAACCACTTTACAAAAGGAAAATCACTCTCATTCATTACCGTATTAAAA
>JALUJE010000041.1:0-1447 GCA_027057185.1 Helicobacteraceae bacterium
AGTGTACCCCGACAGCCGTATTGATCTGGTTTCTGCGGATGTACGGCACTTTGATGAAGCATTGGTCAATCTCATTGACGATATGAAAGATACCGTTGCAGCCAATCATGCCGAAGGACTCGCCGCTATACAGATTGCCTATCCCCTTTCGGTTGTAGTAGTTAAAGATGATACGGGAAATTTTTTGGAGTTTATTAATCCGCGTATTATTAAAAAACAGGGCAGTGTTGCTTCTTTGGAACGGACGCTTTATCTGGGTGATGTCGAACGTACCATCAATCGGTATGAGCATATTTCGTTAATATATCAAGATCGTAACGGGATATCACAGTCACTTCAGGCTGAGGGCAAGCTTTCATTACGGATTCAACGAAAGTGTGATTATGTTTTTGGAGGTAGTTTCGTTACTAAAATGCGTGCTGCTGAGCGCAAAGATCTGGAAAAAGAGTTGGCTCACTCCGGTGTGGTTGGTACTTTTGATTCAGATGCTCCCGTTTCAGGGCGCGAGTACTTTAAAAGTATGATGACCAAGCTGCTGGTGTTAGAGTTTCTAACACTCTTTACGCCACTGTTTGAATTTGAAGCCAATACTAGGAAGATGTTCTATATGTTTGATGTGTACGCAACGGTAGTATTAATATTACTTAATATTGGTTATTTTGCCTATGCTAAATATGAGGCTTCTCGTGTTATTTCATGTACCGGTTGTCAGGTTGTCAGTTTTATAAGTGTTAGCTTAAAGTATTTTGTGGCAACGGCCCTATTATTTACTGCTGCTTATTATATAGTACGACCCTAATAACAAAAAAACTGTTATTTTGAGGAAGAGATAAGCAGAAGTACGATGAAATTTTTTTAACGTTATTGTGCTACCATCTCCTATATGAAATGACAAGCAACAGAGGGAACCAACAGATGCAACCTATTGACGCGTTTATGACCATGCTGCATAACGGTGAGTTTTCCGAGGCACATGAAGTGCTAGAAGATGATTGGAAGGCTCTTCGCAGTGCGGGAAAAAAGGATGAGAGTAATATTTTAAAAGGCTTTATTAATGCGGCAACGGCATTTGAGCTGAAACGTCGTGGACGTGAGAGCGCCTCACGTGTATGGCAGACTTACATGAAATACCGTCCTATGATTGACGAAATAGAGTCAATACATGTAAAAAAATATCGGGAATGTGCTGCATGTATTGATACAGTGCACGAGGAGATCTTTAGAGTATAATGACCCTGTTGTTGGTAGTAAGGGTGGTATCAATCATCAGTGCGGTAGAGTAAATACCGCTCTCTACACAATTTGAAGCGATGACGCTGACCGAATTTGGTGTGTTGGCAGTGTTCTTAGTAGCTATGATGTGTGAGTAGCTTGTTGCCCCGACGCGATAACAGCGCTCATACGATCAAAATATTTTCTCGTCAACCCAGCCACGGGCCGGTGCGCG
>JALUJE010000041.1:1457-4940 GCA_027057185.1 Helicobacteraceae bacterium
ATGTTTTTTAGCCAGAAGCACGGCGCGATCTACGGCATATTCTTTGACAAAGCCCCCGAGGTCAATACGGGTATGCGGATTGTCAAAGTTAATGCGGTTCTTTTTGATGGTAAAGTGTTGGCATCCCATGTACGGTAGCAGTTGTGCTTTTTTCTCTTCGAGTTCGGCCGTGTCACTGAGGGTACGGTAGAGTTCTTTGATGGTTGCTACGGTAATATCGAAAATGCCGTTGGTTGCGCCGTAGTACTGTTTGGCACGCTGCAAGATGCTCTTGGTTTCGGCATCGAGTGCTTGTTCTTCCCGGTTGTTGATGCGGTATAGCAAGGAAGAAGGATTGTAGTAGCTGTACTTTTTCTCTAAACGTTTGCTCTCTTTGACAATAATCTGAGCCAGTGTGTCTGCGGTATGTCCAGTATGACTAAAAAGCAGAAGCTCACACGGCGTGCTCATGCTTTCAAATTTATAGACGAACTGTTGCATCTGCTACCTTAAAAGTAGTATTTCAATCCTAGAGTATAGTATATTGCATCAAAATGTTTACTTTGGTCGTAGTAGGTCACGCCGGTATTGATGCTCCAGCTATCATTAACACGGTAGCGGGCATTGAGTCTGTATGAGAGTGCGTCAAAATCACTCATACGTCGATCGCTACTGGCATAGAATTCGTTGGTAAAATAGTCTTTTCTATCACTGTAAAAGTCGGCGTCACTCTGTACATAGTAGCGCACACCGCCACCCAAAAGCCAGTGATCGCCATACTCGTAATAGAGTTCGGTATTGATGGTATGTGAGTCAATGCCCCAGTCATCATTGTAAAATCGGTAAGAGATGTTAGCACTCAGCGTGTCACTTAGCGCACTGATATACTGTAGTGTTAGTCCGTAAGCAGTTCGAGTATCGGGTTTATTTTCTGCCTTCACCTCTGCAGTACCGTTGCCGTTTTGATTGTAGTAGCGCACGACATTCATATAGGGATTACTTAAATAACCGTCTTCGTTAATGAAAAAGAGTGATGCTTTGGCCAGTGAGGTGGCATTGAGAATCTGGGTAAATCCTATTTCGGCGGTCAGTACATTGACATCGAGAGCCTTACTGGCACCACTGCTAGAATCGTAATTATCATCGTCGTCATCGTCATCGTCGCGTAAGCGATCATTGGTGGAAGTATACTCTTTTGCCAATACGCGGTTGAGTTGATAGGAGAGACCAAAAGAGAGCGTACGGTTACGGCTGCGGTCAAGATTGTAAAGGTATTCTGCCGAGAGTTCATTGGACTCATAGTCACTTTCATAAGAACGGTTGTAACCTACTGTAAGTTCATCTCGTGATGCAAAACGGGTTGTCAGAGCGATTGAACCGGCAGTACGGGTATCATCATAGTCCACATTGTTATAGGTGATATTCTCTAGGGCGGTAGTATCACGGGAAAATGCTGAGGCACCGCTGGAACTGTCATACCATGTAGGGCTTGCTCCGCTGATACTGTCGGCCACAATAGAGGCTTTAAGTGTATAATCGGTGCCAAAATCTTTACTGATCTCAAGCGCCGGTGCCATTACGGTGGTGCGACCGCTCTCTTCATCATAGTGTACATACTGGACACTGACATAATCTTCTGCCTGAAGCGCGCTGTATGTGAGCAATGTACAGGTAATGAGTGAAAGTTTTGTGGCTAATTGCATCCGCAACCTCCTCCCGAGACACCGCCGCCACCTTTGCTTGCCTCTTTAGAAAAATAGACATGCGCGTCAAACTTACTGACAAGAGTATTGCCCGCGGCATTGCTCATACTATCTCGGGAGAGACGTTCTTTTTCCCACGGTTTGACATGAGTCATACCGCTACATCCACCAATGAACAGTGTTATAAGAATGATTCCAATACATTTCATGGTTACTCCAAAGTTTTAAGATCGTTGCGAATGATGTCGTCAATATCATCAACGGCGCCATAACGTACTTTGAGCACTTTATGGTTTTTAATGTAATACAGTGCGGGCATTCCAATAGGGTTAAAGGCGTTGACAATGGTATTTTCAGGATCATTGATAACGCGAAAATTGAGATGTCCCCGGGTCTTTAGTGCATTTTGAAAGGCAATGCCATCCTGAAGTTTTTTGTCTACATCTATACCGATAATCTCATAGTGGTCTTTGTCCAGAGTTTCATTGATTTTAGAAATATGGGGAATCTCTTTCTTGCAGGAGCTGCACCATGAAGCAAAAAAATCTACAATAGTAATTTTGTCAGCATCGAGTTGAAGCTTTTGTTGCATCGCCTGGCTGAGGGTATCGTTGGTGGTGTAGGCAAAAAGAGAAGTCGTTAGGAACAGTAGGAGCAGAAACAGACGCATGGCCATCCTTTAAATATATTAGTTACGGTGAAAAATGGTATCTTAGCGGACAAAAATGAAGCGCAGATGAAGAGGTATTACATCATAGTGCAGTATCTTGTTGTATACTTCAAGATAAAGGAGTGTTTATGGGAAAACAGTACAAAGTTTTAAAGGAAGACGATATCGCTTTTATAAATGCACAAAAACTCTTTTATGTGGCCAGTGTGAGCGATGCCGAGGTAAACCTTTCTCCAAAAGGATATGACAGCATTCGTGTACTCGATAACGCTACGCTACTCTTTCTGAGTTTTGTCGGCAGTGGCAATCGAACGAGCCGAGATGCTCAAAACGGTGGAAAATTTACTATAGTGTTTCATGCATTTGAAGGCAAAGCAAAGATTTTACGGCTCTTTTGTAGCGCAGAAGTGATGGAACGAACCCATGCCGATTTTGCACACTACATAGCGCATTTTGATGTTAAGGCGTCGTTAGTGCGAGATCTCTTTCTTTTCCATATTGATGTGGTCGAATCAAGCTGTGGTGAGGCGGTACCGTTTATGAAGTATGAGGGAGAGCGCCCCGCTTTAAAAGAGTGGATGCTCAAGATGGATGCCAACCATAAGCTCGAAGCCTATAAACAACAGCACCGTGTGCCGCCTGATTTAACAAAAGTGCGTGGCAAGGAGTCTGAATGAAATGGTGTATCTATTGTGCCATGATCTGGACACTGCTGGGTGCTACAGAGTACAGAACGCTCTCTTCTGAAGAGGAAGCAGTAATTGTATATAAGGGAACGGAACGACCCTTTAGCGGAAAATTCACGAATTTTAAGGGGCAGGGCGTTTTTACATGTAAACGGTGTGGGGCAGATCTCTACCGCTCCCAAGACAAGTTTGATTCGCATTGCGGTTGGCCTAGTTTCGATGACAATATTGCCGGTGCGATAACACGCATTAAAGATGCTGACGGGTTTCGTACCGAAATTGTCTGTAGTGCCTGCGGAGCACATCTGGGACATGTGTTCACGGGGGAGCGTCTGACCACAAAAAATGTACGCCACTGTGTCAATTCTATTGCTATGGATTTTATACCCTCGACTTTTAATATTAAATAATACTCTATCCGCTCTCGGTTTGAAGAAAAACTATA
>JALUJE010000042.1 GCA_027057185.1 Helicobacteraceae bacterium
AGGAGGCGTATGAACTTCTTTTACCACAAACGCCTCGTGAACTTTTTGCACTGGAAACATTTGCTCAACCGCAGCAGTATAAACCTCTGGTTGTAACGGATGTCACGACGTTGCTGAAAGTGCATCAAAACAAAAAAATTACCGTGATTGCAACTAATGAGGCGCAACTAAAACAGAACGCCTTGTACGAGACTGAAAATTTACATGTAAAGTATCAACCGATTATTGTCAATATTATCAGTGATGATGAGCTGATTTTATCTCTGAATAAACCGGAAAAGAAGCGCCGTCGCCGTCGTACTTCCATTGTGCTTGATGACCTTAAACCGGGTGATTATGTCGTACATGAAGAGTACGGGGTGGGAATTTTTGAAGCTATTGAACAGGTAGAGATTTTAGGTGGAGTGAAAGATTTTGTCGTGATTCGCTACATGGGTGAAGACAAAGTATTGTTGCCGGTTGAGAATTTGGAGTATATTGACCGTTATATTGCCTCATCAGGATCACTTCCGACACTCGATCGCCTGGGAAAAGGGGGCTTTGGACGACTGAAGGAGAAGGTGAAAAAACGACTTTTCGAAATCGCTTCTGAAATTGTCAATACTGCTGCTACTCGTGCACTGATCGCTGCACCGCGTATTCGGGTTGAGCAGAAACTGTTACAAGCCTTCCAAGCATCATCAGGATTTGTCTATACTGAAGACCAGCAGAAGAGTATTCATGAAATTTTAGACGAGATTGACAGCGGTCGTATTATGGATCGGCTACTAAGTGGAGATGTCGGTTTTGGTAAAACAGAGGTGGCGATGAACGCCATTTTTGCCACGGTAAAATCAGGGTACCAAAGTGCCGTGATTGTCCCGACGACGCTACTGAGTTCCCAACACTTTCACTCGTTGGTAGAACGTTTTGCGTCATGGGACATTCGGGTGAATAAGCTGGATCGTTTCGTGACAACCAAAGAGAAGAATGCCGTCATCAAAGGACTGGTTGAGGGCGATATTGATGTCGTTATAGGGACACATGCACTTTTTGGAGTAACGTTTAAACGGTTGGGTCTGGTTATTATTGATGAGGAGCATAAGTTTGGTGTGAAACAGAAAGAGAAACTCAAACAGATGCATGAGAAGGTGCATCTGCTCTCCATGAGTGCAACCCCCATTCCCCGAAGTCTCAATCAGGCTCTTAGTTCCATTAAAACCATGAGCAGTATTATGACGCCGCCGAATGAGCGTCAGGGTGTACGTACTTTTGTTAAAGCCTATGATGATAAGCTGATTAAAGAGGCCATTATGCGGGAGCTGCGTCGTGGCGGGCAGATTTTTTACGTCCATAATTCTATTGAACATATGCCCATTAAAGAGGGACAGCTGCGTCGGCTCATGCCTCAGTTAAAAATAGTCATGCTGCATTCTAAAATTTCGGCGGTACAGACAGAAAAGGAGCTTCTGAAATTTCAGGCAGGTGAGTATGATCTGATGATGGCGACCTCCATTATTGAATCGGGTATTCACATGCCCAATGTCAATACCATGATTATTGACGGAGCCGATCGATTTGGAATTGCCGACTTGCATCAGCTTCGTGGTCGTGTCGGACGAGGTTCCAAGGAAGGATTTGCTTACTTTATTGTAGAAAATAAAGAGACGATAACAGTAGAAGCAAAAAAACGTTTGGTAGCACTAGAATCCAACTCCTTTTTGGGGAGTGGTTCCGTACTGGCATATCACGATTTGGAGATTCGCGGTGGTGGAAATTTGGTCGGCGATGCCCAAAGTGGACATATTAAAAACATTGGCTATTCACTTTATTTAAAGATGCTCGAAGAGGCCATTGCAACGCTGAGTAATGAGGGGGTTGTCAGTCGTGAGAAGGTCGATATTAAACTGAGTATTAGTGCGTACCTTTCTGATGAGATTATTAATGAGGATCGCTTGCGTTTGGAGCTATACCGTCGTTTAAGTCAGTGTGAGACTCCTGCTGCCATTTATGAGATTGAAGAAGAGTGTATTGACCGTTTTGGTACCCTCAATACCCCGACAAAACAATTTTTTGAACTCATGGTTATTAAGATGCTGAGTTTGGAGAAAAAAATTAAAGTGCTGAGCAACTACGGACAAAATATCAATATTGAGTATATTAATGGCTCTAAAGAGCGTATTATGTCGGCAAGTAAAGACGATGATGATATTATTGTAGCCGTACTACAGTATCTTCGTCATGCAAAGCCAAAACAGCTTTAAAACAGAGCATCCCCAAAACAGGAATGCCTGGTGGGGGGGTATTGTTTACATGTAATTTACGTACCTTTTGAGTATAATCTCGTTGGTAAATTTGAACAGGAGCGTCAGTGAAGATAGCATTTATAGGAGATATCATCGGAAGACCGGGGCGCTTGATGGTGAAAGAACATCTCGAACGTCTGCGTCATGAGTATGGGATTGATTGGGTCATTGCCAACTATGAGAATGCTTCCCACGGGTTTGGATTGACACTAAAAAATGCCAATGAACTGTTTTCTTACGGTATTGATGTGATGACCGGCGGTAATCACAGCTGGGACAAAAAAGAGATTGTACCGCTGTTTGAGACCTTGGAGTTGCTACGTCCGCACAACTACCCCGATGAGGTACCCGGAAGCGGTATGCGGGTGTATGATGTTGCTGGGGAGAAGCTTGCTGTTTTGAATCTTATGGGGCACTACGGTATGCCGCATACCGACAATGCATTTCGACTGGCACAAGCAACGGTCGAACAGCTTTGCAATGAGGGTATTCAACATATTTTTATGGATTTTCATGCTGAAGCCAGTAGTGAAAAACGGGCGATGTTTCTAATGCTTCAGGGTCGCATCAGTGCAATGATTGGTACGCATACCCACATTAGTAGTGATGACTTTCAGATTGTCAACGGAAGTGCCTATCTTAGCGATATCGGGCTGACCGGCTGTCGAGACAATGTCATTGGTATGGATACCAAAGTACCGCTTCAGCGATTTTTAACAGGGATGCCGGGGCATTTTGACATTCCAAAAAAATGTAAACGTATCTTGCAGATGGCCGTGATGACGCTTGAAGCCGGACGATGTGTGGAGGCGATCAAGATCAAATGTTTTGATGATGGTCGTGAATTGATAACATCGGCTTGGCATGAAGCATAATGTCTAAGTGAAACTTTAGTATTTACATGTAAATTTTACTTCAAAAAAAATTCAATTTATAATAAGTATCACAGAGTATTATTCTACACATGATATTTCTGTATAAAAGGATGGGATTATGAAAAAAGATGTTTTAGACTATTTCAGACTGATCGGTTTCATTGAAGGGGTCTCTTATTTGGCTCTGTTGTGTATTGCCATGCCTTTAAAGTACATATACGGTTATCCCGAAGCGGTTAGAGCTGTGGGAATGGCGCACGGCGTGCTATTTATTGTTTTTATGGTCTTGTTGGTGGCTTCAGCACAAAAATACCGTTTTTCTTTTAAAGAGAGTACGCTCTTTTTTGTGGCATCTCTCATTCCGTTTGGCACATTTTTTACCGACAAGAAGCTTAAAGAGATTAAACTGTCCACCATAAAAGAAGTTACTTAACTTCTTTTATGTGGCTCTTTGGCTTTTAAGGTATTCAACAACCTTATGGTGTTTTTTCTCTTGAGCATATTGTAAAGCGCTATAATTATCCCTATCTTTTGCATTGACGTCGGCACCCTGTTTCACCAGTACTTTTACCACCTCTAGGAGTCCTTTTTCCGAGGCATACATGAGCGGAGTGGTGTTATATTTGTCTTTAACATTGACATCGGCACCCTTTGTGATGAGCAGTAGAGCCGTTTTTGGCAGTCCTTTTTTTGTGGCTAACAGCAAGGCGGTCTCTTTGTCTTTGTCGCGTTTGTTAATGTTGGCACCACTTTCGATTAACACTTTTGCCGTCGATTCATTGGTGTACTGAATGGCGCGAAGCAGTGGGGTTTTACCGTATTTGTCACTTTTGTTAATCTTAGCGCCGTTGGCGACGAGCATTTTACTTGCTTCTGGTAGCCCTAGTAGGGCGGCAAAAAGTAGTGGCGTATTGCCGTCTTTGTCAATAGCATTGACATCGGCACCTTTTTTTATGAGCAGTTTTGAGACATCATTAAGCGCATTGTAGGTGGCATAGAGCAGCGGTGTATCGCCGTTGGTATCTTTAATATTGACGTCGGCACCCTTAGTGATGAGCAGCAGGGCAATTTTGTCAAAAGCATTTTTGGTGGCATAAACCAGAGGTGTGACCCCCTCTTTGTCTTTGGCGTTGACATTGGCACCTTTGTTGATGAGGGCTTTGGACGTCCCAATCATGGCACGCTTGATGGCATAAATGAGGGTAGTATTGCCATTTTTGTCTTTGACATGAATGTCAGCACCCATAGCTATCATTTTTTGTGCAGCTTTGTCGAGCGACATCTTGGTGGCATAAAGCAGGGCATTGCGGCCGTATATGTTTTTTGCTTTGACATTGGCTCCGCGTTTGATGAGTTCAAGCGCTACGGCTTCATGACCGTTTCGGCAGGCAAAGAGGAGAGGTGTAAAGCCGTTGACATCACTTTCAAGGTTGGCTCCTTTTTGCAGTAGCATATTTACAATTTCCTTGTGTCCGCCTGCTGCTGCTGCAATGAGCGGCGTATAGCCGTCGGCATCTTTAGCGTTGATTTTGGCGCCTTCGTTAATGAGCCTTTTGACAGTACCGATATCTGCATCGGTAATATTTTCTTTGTCGAGTATGCGAATGATTTTTTCAGACCCGGCATCGGCAAGTAAGCTGGTTGACACCAACGCTAATAGTATCATTAACGGCAATACAATGGCTGGAATTTTCCCTCGTTTATAGGACATACACCTACTCCTCAAAGATAAAGGTTTACGATACTGTGTCGAGTT
>JALUJE010000043.1 GCA_027057185.1 Helicobacteraceae bacterium
ATCACGCCCTGCCCAGCGTTCACATGCAGCTATTTTCTCCCGGCGCAGTGGATAGCCTTCTTTAAATGCCGCTTCATCCACCTGAATAATTTTAATACCTGCTCGCTGCAAATCGTCGATTTCATCACTAATGGCAACGGCAATCTGCTTGGAAACGGCATCACGACTCATATCATCTCGTACAAATGACCAGTTTAAAATGGTAACTGGACCCGTCAACATCCCTTTCATAATACGATCGGTTCTACTCTGAGCATACGTACTCCACGATACCGTCATCGGTTTAGGACGGCTAATGTCCCCGTAGATAAACGGTGGTTTAACACAACGGCTTCCATAACTTTGCACCCAACCATTTTGCGAAAATCCATACCCCTGAAGCTGCTCGCCAAAATACTCGACCATATCGTTGCGCTCCGGCTCCCCGTGTACCAGAATTTCAATACCACACTCTTCTTGAAATGCCACACAATCATCAATATATGCTTTCATTTGTGCTTCATAGGCTTCTTGCGTAATCGTACCATGCTTAAAATCACGGCGAGCTTGCCGTACCTCAGGTGTTTGCGGGAAGGAACCAATGGTAGTAATGGCAAGTTCTTTATATTGCAGTAAGTTTTTCTGTAACGCAATGCGCGCTTCAAAGCTGCCTTCGCGCTCAAATTTCGTAATACCAGAAACACGCTCTTGTACCTGTTTGTCATGAATCAACGGTGAGGTCTTTCGACTATTATTGGCGACAATATTTTCCCGAAGTGCCTGCTGTAATGTCTCACAAAGTCCCTGTTCACCTTTAATAAAATATTCTGAGAGCAGTGTAATTTCATCAAGTTTTTCTACCGCATAACTCAACCAGTTTTTAATCTCACTGTCCATCGTCTCTTCATATTTCAATGTAAACGGCGTATGCAGCAGTGAACACGACGATGCCACCATGATTTTTTCTGTATCGACATGTTTCCCAATATTTTTTAAGAGTTCCGTACTGTGTTGGATGTCGTTTTTCCAGATATTACGACCGTCAACAACACCGGCAATGAGGCGTTTACCACTTTTCCCAATGAGCTCAAGCACATCTAGGTTCTGTGTACCATATACAAAATCCAGACCCAAACCCCAAACTGGAGTATTTAGCAGTACTTTAGTTGCTTCGTTAGCATGCTCAAAATAGGTGGTAACCACTATTTTGAGATTCTCACTCACACCACACAACGTATCATAAGTCGGTTTAATCAAACTTAGCAGTTTTGGTTCACACTCTTTGACGAAAATAGGCTCATCAAACTGTACCCTCACGTTAGCGTCAAGTTGCGAAATTTCTTGCAGCAGTGCTTCATACAGCGGCGTAATCTTGCTTAAGAGTTCATAAGTGTCACCACGGTCAATACGTTTACTCAGTCCTAAAAAAGTAATCGGTCCAATCAGATTGATTTTTGTCGTTATTCCCAATGCTTTGGCCTCGTTATACTCTGCCAACACTTTTGTTGCATCCAGTCGGTAAACATCATCTAATGAGAGTTCTGGCACAATGTAGTGATAATTGGTATTAAACCATTTGGTCATTTCCATTGCCACACACTCCTGATTACCTCGTGCCATGGCAAAATAACGTGTTTCGTCATGAAGATGTCTGAAACGTTTGGGAATGGCACCGAGCATCACGGCGGTATCGAGCATATTGTCATAAAGTGAAAAGTCATTGGAGCTGATATGGGTTATGCCGGCATCTTGTTGATATTGCCAATGGCGTTTTTTCAACGCACCGGCAACTTTGGTGACATCACCAAACGGAATTTTTCCCGCCCAATAATGCTCAAGTATTTTTTTTAGCTCACGCTGCTCTCCAATACGTGGGAATCCCACAACATAGGTGTTTTTTGACATTGTTTTATCCTTTTAGAATAGTATTTTGTTGTTATTATAAGCGCGGGGTTACTAGGATAAAGCTACAGGAGGATGGACACCGGTTCTACGAAATGCAAAACAAGTCGTATAGTACGGGCATCGTGGAATAAACGTATTGATCAAAAGAGCCAGGCGGGTTTTCAGCTCATCCAAACCATGACAATGGCATGCCTTAACACTAAGCGTACACGCCACGGGAAGGAGTTCAAGAGGCGGATCCTCTTCCATGAGGGCATGATCATGACACCCTACTGTTGCATGGCACAGCAACGGCATCATTCTCGATACCTGAATGTGCATTTTTTGCGCAGCGCTGTACGCCAAAATCGATGACAATGTAAAGTAGGTTTTTCCAAAGCCACGAGGGGTACGCACGCCTCTCTCCTTAACTTTTTCTACCATTATAGCAAAATTTCATTACTGCTTGTCCCATCCTACCATACCCCAGCGTTCAAGATCAGTCTGTAATGTTTTCATATCCCGATCATTCCGGTGACAGGCATAACAGGCATTTGTCTCCAAGGGCATCTTGTATTTGAGGGTCTCTTCGGGTGTCGTAAAACCAAAAAGATGACTTCGTACCGTCAATGGCGATTTTCCGGTATGGCGACCGGTTTTTGGCATATGGCACTCCACGCAAAGTGAGCCATTGGAGTCCGCATAATGATGCGTATGTTCCTCTAATGAATTCTGATGCGGTCCGATAATGGATCCAAAACTGTGGCACTTCATGCAGAGGGTATTACCGCTATTGTTTTCTGCGGTCGGTGCTAACGTATGTGGGTCATGACAGTTAATACATGTAATACCATGGCGCCCTTTAATAGCGTGGACAAATTCATTGCCCTGTGTACGATTCTTCTTGGCGGCACCATTGGCATAAAATTCTTTACTCTCATGCCCTAACGTAAACGGGGCAATCATCTTGTATTGGCTTAGCGCCTTGCCGGCTTCATACCCAAACGGATAATCTCGTGCATCAGCGTAGATACTACTCATATTATGATCTTGCAACCGCTTATCGCGATTGCGCATATGACACTGCAGACACACCTCATTTTGACGCACCGGATCGCTAGTAGAGGCCTGATAAACCATAGAGTCAGGATCTTTAATATGCTCTGATGCAGGACCATGACATGACTCACACCCAATACCGATATCAATACGTTTTTCCCGTGACATGAAACCCGTAAAGTGGCATCCGTCACAAGCACGGGATGTCGGTAGTTTGGTATTGTCATGCGGGTAGGCATCTTTATACCAGTATTTCCACGGCTTAAATACCTGCCACTTCCGGGTTTGAACATTCCACTGGTAGTTCCCCAAAACATAATCTTCGCTACCGTTTAGGTCATGGCGTAACATATAACGCTGCTTAAATTTTCCCCCTACCGTATAGACAATATCGTCACGAACGAAGTTGGCATCTTCAGGCAATATTGAAAAATCTGCCACAATAGCGCTAGGCTCTTTTTGGGGATCTTGAATCATCTTAGGATGACGCGAATGTGACCAAGCCTCATAATTTTCTTCATGACATTTATGACATCGTGCCGCCCCGACAAAGTCAGCATTTTTCTGTTCAACTGCTTGAAGATCGACACTCATACCAACATGTTTCTGCGTTAATTGAAAATAAAATGGATAAATTTTTGCAAGATTTTGATATACCACATAAGCCACTCCCACACTCAATAAGAGTAATATAGAGATTCCAAGTTTTTTAATAGAGCACCCCCCTCATCTATGTACTGAGTCTACAATAATAACATAATGTTACCATTTCGTAAAACGCTTTTGTGGCAAGTAGTCCTAAAGCTTCCTTACTCTACAATAGCGGGCATGTTACTCTATCTGCACATTCCTTTTTGCGACTCGAAATGTCACTATTGCAGTTTCAACTCCTATGTCGAGAAATTTCACCTCAAAGAACGCTATATGCAGGCACTGCATACACAGCTTAAAGAAAACCTGGATCGTTTTGGCATACAACCTTACTCCATTGAAAGTCTTTTTATTGGTGGAGGAACCCCCTCAACCATACCGGCTGAATATTACGCACCACTCTTGCAGACCCTGCAACCCTACCTTTGTGCCGACGCAGAAATGACTGCCGAAGCCAACCCCAACAGTGCTACCTATTCGTGGCTCTCAAACATGCAGCAACTCGGCATGAATCGCATCAGTTTCGGAGTACAGAGTTTTCACCATGAAAAGCTCAAACGCCTAGGACGTGCGCACAGTCGTGATGATGCCCTCCGTGCCCTTACTGAAGCCTCGGAACTTGGTTTTAAACATCTCTCGCTCGATCTTATCTACGCAACCGCTTTCGATACCCCTACCCTGCTTGAAGCCGATCTGGCACAGGCATTTGCTCTCAATATTGATCATATAAGCGCCTATGCTCTAAGTATTGAGGAAGGTACGGTATTTCAGCAATATCCTGAGGTTGCCAAAGAGCAACTTGAACAGACACAGTGGCTCTTTCGTACCATTGAACAGCACGGCTTTAAACAATATGAGATCTCCAATTTCGGCACCTATGTCTCACGGCATAACTTGGGGTACTGGAAATACCGACCTTATCTAGGTATTGGGGCAGGAGCAGTGGGACGTATTGCTAATCAACGGTACTATCCTCACCGTGATATTGATGCCTACATTCAGACGCCTTGTTTCAGTACGACCGAGACACTCTGTGAGCATGAAATGAAGCGTGAACAGATTTTTTTGGGACTGCGAAGTATTGTCGGTCTATCAGAGCATTTATTGAGCATGAGTGAGCTTCAACGTGCCCAATTGCTGGTCAATGAAAATAGACTCGTCAATAATGACGGTATTTTTTACAACAACAACTACCTTCTTAGCGATGAAATTGCTCTGTTTATAGAAGATTAAATATTACTT
>JALUJE010000044.1 GCA_027057185.1 Helicobacteraceae bacterium
CCCTTTAACTACTAACAGATCTTTTGCTGCTTCATTAAGACGCGTCTTAATCTCTTTTTGTTTTGCCTTACTTGCCTTGCGAACTGCTTGAAGCTCTGCAATTTTTTCGGCACTGAGTTCTGCCTTTTTCTTCAATGCTTTGCGTGCTTTTTTATCAACCTTTTTTTCAGCTTTAAGCTCTTTATTGATGGCATCGTAAACTTTTTGTGCCGGATCAATGGCCATAACGGCAGCACGTCCTCCGTTGAGAATCTTAATATTTTTATGTCCATAACTCTCAAAAAACGAGTACACGCCGGTGGCATTGGGGCCTTTAAAATCATCGTAGGCAATAATCATCATGTCATTGCTAATTCCCTTGCTACCAATATATTCCTGGGCATTGTCGATACAACGATACAGTGGCGCACAGTGCATATCCCCCGTAATATCAGAGTGGTGTAGGTGGTGTGCATACATTTCAACCGAGCCTTTAATATGCCCAAGTTTATAGACATCTTCGTTATCACCTGAGACAAACATCACCTTCTCGTCTCCAATCAGTTTAATCGCCTCTTCTGCAGAAATTAATATATCTTTATTAACATAATCATTACCTGCAACGGCTGTAGTCAAGCTAAGTGTTGCTGCAACACATAACGTCTGTAGCAATCTTTTCATCCGTGCTCCTTCTCTCTTATAAAATTGGTCGTTTTCTCTTCCTATTCCTTTGGGAATAACCTGACCATTATAGTATAAAGAGTACAATATAGTATGAAAAAGTATTTTTTTATACCAATTTTGTATTACAAAAGGAAACATCTATAGTTTTTTACTGTATTAAAGACTCAACCTTAATTTACATGTATATTTTAAAATTAATTTGAATCTGTAATATAGAGTTGGCTAATATAATATCTTTTAAAACAACGAAAAAGAGATGGAAAGCCACCATGACACCAGATACAATACAACAGACAATCCACCAAGGCGATACAGCACTACTCATAGAATTGCTAGAAGACAAACAACTGCCCATAGAAACCGTTAAAACAATCTATTTCGCTTTTCATGACCATAAAGAACTTGTCTCTCAGGTGGCCATGAATCTGAGCCTGCGCACATCCGTCTATAACCGAGAGCAGGAATACAGTGATACGATGGTTGAACTGCTACGTGATATTGCCGCCAATCCCGTAGACATGGGAGCCCGCTGGGCCGTTGCAAAAAATCCGCATACACCGGTTGATGTACTGAAGATTTTAGCCAATGATGACGTGAATCTCGTACGCGCACTCGTTGGCGCCAACCCGGCGACACCCGGCGATGTCTTAGCACGCTTTTTCAATGATGAAAAAATCGTACGTGATGCCCTCTCAGGAAATCCCAATACACCGCTAAAGCTTTTAAAAATTCTAAGTAGCGACCACGACAAGATGGTTCGTATGCGTTTGTGCGAGAATCCCGCCGTTACCAAAGAGATTCTGCAGACACTCCAAAATGATGACGACAGCGATGTCGCCAAGGCTGCTGAAGTACATTTGGGAAAATGTTCATGAAAGCGCAGAGTATTAAAAGCAAATTCACTCTGTTGGAGAATCATTTTTTAAATACCTTTTTCTCCGGTATCTATCTTACTCCGGGTGACATTATTCATATTGGTAATCAACTCGGTCTTTCACTCGAAATGCATACACGAGAAATGCTCATGAAACGACTGCTTAACGAGAGTGATGCCCATCATAAACTCCCTCAGGCCATCACACTTTTACGTCAGCTCATCGATACACGTATTGCTCGCTATCATCAGTTAAGTAGTCACTATCCCGGCGCCCAACACCCCCTCGCAACATTGGCACAAAAAGCCAACGCAACAAAATCTCTACTGGCACAACAGCACCAAGGTAATCCCTATGAATAGTCCTGAACTGACACAATTTTTACAGCAATTACACTATCCCAATCTTGACAAAACTCTAGAAGAACTACACCTTCTTGGTAACATTCATGTCAACGATACTCACGCTTCCATTGAACTGCTCACCGCCAATGACAACTCCTTTGCAATACTCAAAGCATTCCTAAAACAACAGCTACATCAGCACTTTAACACCTTGGAGATTCATACCAATACCTCTGAGAAACAAATGAGACACTACGGAGATACAGCACAACCAAACAATCGCGCACCTTATGCCAGCAATGTTATCGCTGTCACAAGCGGCAAAGGAGGAGTCGGTAAAAGTACCGTCTCCATCAATCTGGCAATCTCTTTAGCAAAACAGGGCTATAACGTTGGTCTGCTTGATGCGGACGTATACGGTCCCAATATTCCACGATTAAGTAATACCGATACGGAACGCATTCGCTGGAACGACAACAACCAAATGATACCCTCTGAGAATTTTGGACTAAAAATCATGAGTGTGGCACTTACCACCCCAAAAAATGATACTCCTTTAGTATGGCGCAGCTCTGTTGCAGTCTCAGCTCTCATACAATTTTTAGAAGATGTCGCCTGGGGCGACCTGGATTTTCTCGTCATTGATATGCCGCCGGGAACCGGTGATATTCAGCTCACCATGGCGCAAGAACTTCCTATTACCGCAGCTGTCTTGGTTACTACACCACAGATCGTCGCTACCGATGATGTCAGTCGAGCGGTTATGATGTTTAAAGATATTGGAGTACCCATGGCAGGTATTGTAGAAAATATGAGTTATTTTATTGCTCCCGATACCAAAATACGTTACGATATTTTTGGCAGTGGGGGAGGTGAACGTATTGCTCAAAAGTATCACATTCCTTTCCTCGGAGCCATTCCAATTGAAATGACTATCCGGGAAGCTTCAGACCGAGGAGAACCCCCTGCGGCGCTTGGTACTAAAGAGCAAAAACAATATTATGACGATATTGTCACAAGCATGTGCCAATCCATCACTTTTACTACAAGGTCTTAACAAGGAGATCATTCCCCTTGCCAGATTCGGTTAGTACTGTTTAATATCGATAACGAAAGTATAGGCGAAGGTCTGATGCCGTATCCACCGGATCAATACCCATAGCCGCTAGGATAGGACTATCGATATCTTTGGACATACCACCGTCACCAAAAAAGCTGTTGCTACCGGTTTGAGCATAGTCAAAATAAGTATAACGAATCTGCATGCTAAATGCCTTACCCATTAGTGGCTGCGTATAGTATACCTCATAGGCATCTCCACGGACGGCCAGTTTGGAGCCAATCATGGTATCTTCAGCATAAGTAAATGCTCGCCAGTACTCACTTCCGTGATTAAATTCTAACCCAATACGTCCTTCTTCAGTGAAAAGTGCAGGAAATTGTGCTCCAACCCAATATGATGTACCAGTCTCTGAATCAGAGGATCCCAACATTGTCGTTGTCGGCATAACGGTATCACCCATAGGACCGCCGACAAAGTTTCTAGTAACGGCACTTGGACGAGTTTTTGACCACGCAAAACTACCAAAAACGACAGTATCGTCAAGGAAATCACTAATACCATCACCAATGCCATCTACCAAAACTGAAACAGCAGCACCGTCCATATCTCCCATGGTCTGCATTCTCATACTATTTCTATCTGGAGCCCAATTGTTGGCATCCATCGGATTAGCAGGATTTGCTCCTGTCCAATTCATGGTACCTGCCGCATATCCAGGGACATTAAATCCACGATAATAGGTCGAGGTGATGGTATATTGTCCATCATTGTAGGGTACAAAAATAAAACCTGCTAAATCTACCGTATCCAAACCGGACTGTTTAATATAGTCAATTCCGCTTCCATTTGGATTAAAGCGCTGCCCTGCATTGGTAAGTCCACGTCCAAAACAAAATTTTAAGCTCATGCCGTCAATCCCACTCACCTGATCCAATCCGAATTTCATGCTCGCACCATCAAATTCAACATTGATAACATGACCTAACGGTGATTTTGCCTGATCGTCTTCACGCAGATTCACTAAAAATCCATTTGTGGAAGGACGCCGTCCTGCACTGGCTGTAAAACTGACATCCGAATCAAAAAGGGAATCGGTTCTATACAACCAATACGCTTCACGCAACTTGATGCTACCATCGGTTAAATTCTCATTCACAACCCAGTCAAAAGTATCAAAGCCAAAGCCCCGTTGTGGCATACCATTAGCCCCAAACGATGTCGCTCCGTATGCTTTGTTATAACTCAACTGCCCCTTAAAGACCATATTGTCATTTAGCTTGTAACCCATACCTAACCATAAACGATTGGCAATTAAGCCTTGATTTTTAAATTTAGCACCACTTACAGTCTCATATACCAGTCGATCAACCGAAGTTCTAAAGTCAATATCAAACTTAATATTGTCTCCGGCACTTTGAATTTTCGTTTTTTTCAATGTTTTGGCCTGACGATCCAGCTTTTTTGTCAGCTGGTCTATCTGTTTTTGCAAGTCAGCTTCACTAGCGAAAGCAGACGTTGCCATGGCAGCCACTGCCGATATAGCAATCAATTTTTTCATTCTAATCTCCATTAGGTAAATATGAAATTCGCTCCTAGCTTCATTTCAATTCACCTATTATAGGAGGCACTTCATAAAGATCGTCTTAATTATAAAAGTTAAATTCTATTTTTTTATACTGTAGCATGACAAATTTGGTCGAGTATTTGTTGGTAAAATTCTAATGATAATTTCATATTATTAAGATAGGTCATTGCATTTTAAAGAAATACATGCAGAATAATAACAGATACAAGATTGCATTGAGGTAAAGTAGGGGTTGGGAATAAGGATATTACGTAAAGACCAACAAC
>JALUJE010000045.1 GCA_027057185.1 Helicobacteraceae bacterium
ATTTAAAACAACAAAAAAAGGAGCCAAAATGGCAAAGACAAAATTCAAAGGTACAGACGTAGAACTTCTAGGAAATGAAGTAAATGTTGGTGATAAAGCTCCCGAAGTTACCGTAGTAAACTCCGATGGTCTTGGTGATGTGACAGTTGGTGGCGCTCAGGGTAAAAAACTGCTTATTATTGTTGTTCGGTCACTAGATACAGGTGTATGTGCTACAGAGACACGTAACTTTAATGCAAAAGCTGCAGATCTTAACGATGTGATCACAACTATTGTTTCTCTTGACCTTCCATTTGCTGCAGGACGTTTTTGTTCGGCTGAAGGGATTAACAACTTAACCGTAACCTCTGACTTTCGTAACAAAGACTTTGCCAATGCATATGGTGTATTATTAGGCGGTTCTGTACTTGCGGGTGTTACCTGTCGTGCGATTTTCGTAGTCGATGAAAACGGAGTGGTTACATACAAAGAAATTGTTCCAGAAATTACAGAAGAGCCGAATTACGACGCTGCTTTAGCTGCAGTTAAGTAATTTTTGACTTTTTCACAGAGCAGCGGTCCCCAGCGTGCTGCTTTTGGAGTACCATAGCGGTACTTCTCTAAACGGGTGCGACACCTGCTTTTATCTTAGATTCTCTTAATCTTTCTTTGCTATAGTATGAGTTATTTTACGCTATAGGATGTGTCATGAAAAAAATACTGTTATCTACTCTGATGCTGTCACTCTGTTCTCTCTGGCTTTATGCAGATCTCTTTAGAATTGAAGGTGCTGCAGGAGCATGGAAAGCAGACCCCTCTGGAAGTATGAATTACAAAAACAGTGCTTCATTTGATCTTCAGAAGACGCTTTCTTATAGTAGCGAGACGATTACCTATGCATGGATTTTGGTGAAACACCCCATTCCGGCACTGCCCAATTTGCGTTTGGAGTATAATGATTTAGGCTATTCTGGAGTGAGCCAAAAAGGCTATACTTGGGAGGGAACGACCGTAGGTGTCGGTGCAAAAAGTACACTTTCGTTAAAACAGTATGATGCAATACTTTACTACAATATTCTCGACAATACCTTTTGGGCTACGTTAGATTTAGGACTGGATGCCAAGTTCATTAAAAGTGCTTTTGACATTAATGATCCGAGTGACAGCTACCGTTACAGTGCCAGTGATAACGTGGTGCTCCCGATGCTTTATGGACGACTTCGTGCCGAACTGCCGTTGACTGATATTGGCGTCGAGGCAGATTTGAAGTGGATTGGCTATGGTAGTGTGGACGCCTATGAAATTCGTATTAAAGCAGATTATACGTTTGATACATTTTTAATAGAACCGATGATTGAGTTGGGGTACCGTACCTTAGTGGTCAATATTGATAGCGGCGATTACGATATTGACGGCAGTTTAGATGCAGATTTTTCCGGTCTGTATCTGGGTGTGGGGATTCGATACTAGCGCAACGTGATACGAACGCCCCCTTGTTGTTTAACAATATCACAGTGGTACGTACCGTCTAAGACGATGACGACTCTGTAATATGTGCCGTGATTGCCGTATTTTATGCTGCTAAACGGAGCTTGTTGCAGTGATAGCGTTCGGCTCTTTTCATGGCTGTTGCGTTTAAAATCAATGACGATACGGTGTGGATTGACCAGAATAAAATCTCGAATAATTTTATCATTGCTTTGCAGCTCTACCGTATTGGCGTGAAGACGATAACGCACAAATGGCGTAATCGGATGAAACGCTGTACTACTGCTTGCAGTAGGTGGTGTCTGTTTCCGCGGAGTCGTACCATAGGATTGTGATACAAAAATTGGAATGTGCCAATCAACCGTGTGGTCGAGGGTAATGGATTGACTTTTAAGTGATCCATCGAGATTTTGATACGTGATGGTCACCTTTTTTAAAATACGCGCATTGTCGGGTAAGGTGATGGCGGCACGCTTTAACCGAGGTCGTTTTGATGCGAGATTGGATGAGATCGGTAGATCTTTCATGCCTTCTGCGGGAAAGAAAGGGTTTTCTCTAGCCGATAGTAGGGATGTTGCTATAAGCAAAGAGAGAAGAATATATTTCACAAAGCCACCTGAATTAAAATAACGTCGTATTATTATAGCAAACTATTCAAGATTCCCGTCGGGTTGAAGTCCTTTAAGTTCGAAATACTCTTTTTGTAGAGCAGCATTTTCAAGTTTAAGTCGATCCGTTTCAGACGTGAGATAGTCTTCATACTCTTCAAGTTGAAATAGCACTTCCAAAGAGTTTTCGCCAAAGAGTAATACTCCAATATAGATACCAAGAAAAATGACGAGGACGAGGGCAATAAAAAGTTTCGCCCACGAGAGACCGAAATAGCGCTCAGAAGCACTTTCATGGTAGGCTATTTCGTCATAAAGGTCATTATCTTCAGGCATGGTTTATAATCTAATGAAAAAGAGTGCGACCCAAATATTCACCGTAAATGACTTCGTTCTCAATCTCTAAAAGACGATTATATTTAGCAGTTCGTTCACCACGCGCAGTAGAGCCGGTTTTGATCTCACCACAATTTAGTGCTACGGCAAAATCGGCAATAAACGTATCTTCGCTTTCACCGGAGCGATGACTCATGACACAAGTGTACCCGTTGCGTTGTGCGAGTCGTACGGTTAACATGGTCTCACTGACTGAACCGATTTGATTGGGCTTGATTAAAATAGAGTTGGCAATGCCTTTGTCAATACCTTCATTTAAAATATTGGCATTGGTGACAAACAGATCATCACCAACGAGCTGTATGCTGTCGGCCAGTTTTTCGGTCAACACCTTCCAGCCGTCCCAATCATCTTCACTTAAGCCATCTTCAATTGAAACAATGGGATATTTTGCGCACAGGTCAACATAGTAATCGACCAACTCCCCAGCCGTTACGGTACGGCTTTCAGAATCCAGACGGTAACCGCCCTCCACAACCAATTCCGAAGCAGCGACATCCAAGGCGATTGCCATCTGCTCACCGGGGATATAGCCGGCAGCTTCAATGGCGTTCATAATAATCTGGATTGGTTCTTCATTGGAACTTAAATTCGGTGCGAAACCCCCTTCATCACCCAAGGCCGTATTGTGATTGGCATCTTTGAGAATTTTTTTAAGATGGTGATACACTTCGGCAGATGCACGCAATGATGCAGAAAAATCATCGAAACCTATTGGCATAATCATATATTCTTGAAAATCTACTGAATTGTCTGCGTGCGAACCTCCATTGATAATATTGAGCATCGGTGTAGGAATGACCATGGCATTGGCACCACCCAAATAACGGTACAGCGGCATGCCTAAACTAATGGCTGCGGCACGTGCAACTGCCATAGAGACACCCAGAACGGCATTGGCACCGAGTGAACCGTAATTGTCGGTACCGTCAAGCTCTTTCATCGTGGCATCAATAAGCGCCTGATTAAATGGACTCAGACCAATCAGCTCATCGGCAATTTGGTTGTTAACATTATCAACAGCTTTTAAAACTCCTTTTCCCATGTAACGCTCACCACCGTCTCGAAGTTCTAAAGCTTCACGTTTTCCGGTACTTGCACCGCTGGGTACAATGGCGGATGCTTCCGTGCCGTCACTGAGTGTGACTGTTGCTTTTATTGTAGGATTCCCGCGAGAATCCATGACTTCAAGTGCTGTTACGTTGTCTATAAATATCATTCATCTACCTCATTCATTTCAGTTGCGCTCATGGTCATGACATTGGACATCCCCATGGCAGTTTTAATTTTATTTTCGATTTCTGCTGCCAATTCCGGTTCGTCTTTAAACTTCTGCTTCACGTTTTCACGTCCTTGTCCAAGTTTGACATCGTCATAACTGAACCATGCTCCGCTTTTGTCTATTATATCTAATTTTACACCATAATCAACCAATTCACCCTCTTTAGAGATGCCTTCTCCGAACATTATGTCAAATTCCGCCTGTCGAAACGGTGGGGCAACCTTATTTTTGATCACTTTTGCTTTGACACGGTTTCCAATTTGACTCTCTCCTTGTTTTAGTGTGGCAATTTTACGAACATCAATTCTAACAGAGGCATAGAACTTGAGTGCATTCCCACCGGTAGTAGTCTCTGGAGACCCGTAGCCCATCATTCCAATTTTCATACGAATCTGGTTAATAAAAATGATGGTACAGTTCATTTTATGCAGTACTCCGGTGAGTTTACGAAGCGCTTTAGACATTAATCGAGCCTGTACACCGACTTGCTGGTCAGTCATCTCACCGTCGATTTCTACTTTGGGGGTCAGTGCGGCAACTGAGTCAACAACAATCAAGTCAATGGCACCGCTTCGGGCAATGGTTTCGACAATATCGAGTGCCTGTTCACCATAGTCAGGTTGGGAGACTAAAAGGTTTTCAACATCCACCCCCAAATTTTTGGCGTAGACAACATCTAGGGCATGTTCTGCATCAATAAAAGCACAGACGCCGCCGTTTTTTTGGCATTCTGCGGTAACTTGAAGTGCAAGTGTTGTTTTACCCGAACTTTCGGGACCGTATACTTCAATAACGCGTCCTTCGGGGATGCCACCGACTCCCAATGCCAGATCCAGACCGATAGAACCGGTACTAATAGCTTTGGTCGGTACCACCTCTTTGTCGCCCAGGCGCATTAACACCCCTTTGCCAAAAGCTTTGTCAATCTGCTTCATTGCCAGATCAAGTGATTTTTGTTTGTTTGCATCCATGGTAGTGTTCCTCAACAGTTTCATTGCTAGTATTATATGAC
>JALUJE010000046.1 GCA_027057185.1 Helicobacteraceae bacterium
CCTTGCGGAAGCGATACTTTGGCATCACGAAAGGAGCGGACATGTGCAATAATATAATCAAATTTTTTGCGCAGTGCCGTTGCATGGGGCACATTAGGCCGATACCAGTTACCTTTGGCTGAAAACAACCACTCAATAGCGCGTTTGATATCGTCACTGCTGTAACCGTCCAACTCCATTAACCGTTTAATCTCCTGTGCCCAACTCCAGTCACGCGGCTCTTCAAACTGGGGATTAATCTGTTGCAAATGTCCAATAAAAAGTTGTGTCAGCTGAAACTGCTCGGGTGTCGGCTTAAAGGTCTCATCATATACAGCAGCTTGTTGTGTACTAAAATGCCGTTTCTGTTCCCGTAGTGCCCAACGCTGAAACTCTGCCTTCCAATCATGACTTTTGGAGTTATGGGAGCGCTGGTAGAGTTCAAAATCGACAAATACATCTTCAGGCAACTGCATCTTGTGCAGTAGTCCCAATGCATACTCCTGCAACGCTTTGTAGCGATCATTGGGCATATTTAAAAAATACCACTCCTGTGTGGCACTTTCGGTACGTAGCGGAATATTTACCTGTACATTGGTGCTCTCGTGTTCGAGCAGTTTTGCAGCAATACCGTAATACAACAGGCGTACCCCATCTTCTTTAACATTCACCCGTTCCAAAATTCCTTTCGTACAGAGTTCATCCAAAATGACAATAACCTGTGTAACATCCATCTCCAACAGTGAAGCAAGCGTATCGGCACCGATTCCTCGGCTTCGTCTACCCCAGTGCACGGTATGACGTATCACCAAAGGAATGAGAGCCCGCTCATAGATATTGAGCCCCTGATGATCAATTAAAAATTTAGGAATCTGTACCATAGTGCTACGTCCGATTCTCAAGAGTTCGTGTAGAATGACCTGCATCCAACAAAGAGGGTGTATTTTGATTCTGCCGACGTAACAGGGCATTTTTATATTCCAGTTCCAGACGATCAAGAAACAGTGATTTATCATAAGCAACATGGCGATATATCCACTCTTTACCTATCGATTTTACCACGTCAATATCGAGTTCATCCAGAAGAAGTTCCTGAGTCTGTGCTCGTTTTAAGCGTGCAAAATGCACACGAACAAAACGCTCTAGCGCCGAAAGTTCTCCAGACTCTTCAAGAAGCATCATTCTACGTAACTCATACATAATGTCGTACAACGTTTTTACCCGCTCTTTTACCTCTGCAAAAAGCTTCTCCCGCTGTTCGATTTCAAAACTCTGCACCACCAAAGCAATTTTTTCAAAAGCCCCCTTATAGGCATAATCATTAAAAGAGAGACGTCTAAAAAATTCCCGGTACCGGGTCTGGTCAATGTGGCGGGTAACATCAGCAATGTGCGCCCGTAAATTAATGTCCTCTTCTATTTTAAAATAGTTCATTAACGAACTGACAAACTGGTCTTTAATGTTACGGTTGAGTTGATTCATAAGCACGATTATGGCATAGCTTGCATTGTAAAATGCTTATTTATTCCAAGAATATCTCCTTAATTTATCTTGTTATTAACAACAATAAGGTATGATATAGAAATTTAACTGATTCAAACTAATCAGTTATGCACTGTTAAAAAAAGGAATTTTTATGGCTAAAAAAGAGTTATTCAGCTTGGTTGCAGCATCACTGCTTGCAGCGACTCTTGTAGGGTGTGGCAGCGACTGCCGCCCGGGAACCGACTGCACAGCGACACCCGACACCAACGGTACGGTTGACACGAATGGTACCGTTGGGAGTACGGATATTACCGCAACAGCACCGGCGTACGTTTTTGAGGCACAATTGCTAAAAGGCAGCGAGTCTTTTACTACCTCCAACGGTGGTGTTTACACTTGGAACAATACCTCTCTTGCAGCATTTAGCAGTACCAAGGGCGCCGTTGATATTAACGAGAACGGTATGGCCGATGCACAAGATCCCATTGCTCCCAATATGAAAGCAAAAGCGGGTTACAAAAACATTAATCCTTTTACGACACTAGAAGCATACGGTATGAGTTTAGATGCCATGAATTCCAAATATGGAACAACACTCACATCCACCGACTTTGATCTTACCCAAAAAGACATTGCTCTTTACAAAGCCGGCGCCAAAGCAACCATTGAAATTGCCTATGCGCAAAGCAATGGAGGTACCCTTCCTGTATACACCAGTACGGATTGCCAGTCTATTAAGGGATGTCTCTCCAATCATGAGCAAATCACACCCTGTCGTCCGACAGATGTTATTGTCTGCAACAGTGATGCCAATGTCAGCGACAATGCCGAAGATAATATTATTAACTTCCCAGAAGAATTACAAGCAGCATTTAACGCTATTGATGCCGCTGAAACACCCCGTGGCGTTAATGAGGCTCTAGCACCGAGATTGGGTCAATACAATGGGTTTTATGCACCAAACTCAGACACGAACGAGAGCAATCAGAGCACTACTCCTCCTCGCCCTTAAAGCCTTAGCGCACCGCTTCGCCGGGTCGCGGCGGTACAATCGCCTCAACTTCCGTCTGCACTATATTTTGAAGATCTTTAGAGTTAATGTCTACGCGTTGTCGTACCATTGGGTTTCGCATATCATCAATAAAAGCAGCCGAAACGGTAGAAACTCCGTTGGTTTTTAAATTGGTAACGCGCAGTTCTGTCACTCCCGAACCCTCTTCTATGAGCTCTTTAGGAACATTTAAAAAGAAAGACTCCCCGTCAATCGTACCTTGAAGCGTCGTGTAGGGACCAGGCTTTCTGGAGTTTTGTAAGTTTTTGTTGATTAGGGCAATTTCAAATTTTTTCGAACGGTCGTAAGTTTTTGATTCCAAATATTTTTCGCGCAGCGCGGCTTTTTTTGGCACGGGTTTTACAGAAGATGCCCCGCTTAACTCACGGGTATCATAACGTATTTCCACATCGTGTGATGCGGGCATCTCTTCTGTTGTAGTCTCTTTTTCAGGCAATGTCGCTATTGATGAGAGCGATATTTCATCCTCCTGCAAAAAGAGAACAAAGGCTGCAATGGAGACAATGCCGCCAATTGCAAGAAGTACTGTTTTACTCAAATTCAATCACTTGATTATTGACTAACTTGTAGCGCACCGGCATCTTGTCAGAATACAGGAATGTTCCTTTGTCATTGGCACCGACAAGCTTATATGCCCGATTCTCCTTTGGATCAGCCGATACAACAATCCACTCGAATCTTCCCTGTTCGTTATCACCGTCAATATCGGCGGTAAACATGTACCAGTTTCTCTCCAGGCTGCTTGTGTTAATATCATCTCGTTCAACCCACCCAAATACATCATCTGCAGTCGAAGGGTTTGCTAAGAGTTGATAGATTTTTTTATCTTTAAGATCAAGGTAAACCCAGTTAAGATACTGTTTATCGTCCGCCTCAAAAAACCGATGTTGCGAAAACACTCCTTGAAATGTGAAAACCTTACCTGCAACCGCATCGGCAGCATCTTGAGCCTCTTTTCTTAAGTCATACGCTACATCAGCAGGTTTTAACTTTGCGTCGCCGTCTTTACAATCTTCATCAATCCCATTGCCCGCAATTTCAACCGCATCAGGGTGAATGTCTGGATTGTAGTCATTACAATCAACATCGTCATTGTAACCGTCCTTGTCATTGTCTTTTGGGGTTACTGTGGGTGATGGATTGGGGTCAACATAACAATCTTCCCAGAAATTACAAACGGTTTTGATACCATCGCCGTCTTTACAATCTTCATCAATCCCATTGCCCGCAATTTCAGTTGCACCCGGATGAATGTATTTGTTATTGTCATCACAGTCCACATCCGCCATATAGCCGTCTTTGTCTTTATCTAAAATTTTCTTATTAATCAGATCACTGCCGGAGCAATCCTCGTCAATACCATTATTGGGAATGTCAGTAGCAGAAGTATTAATTTTAGCGTCATAATCATTACAGTCAACACTTGCTTTTTCACCATCTTGGTCATAATCGGCATTCGGATCCTTCAAATCACTGCCGGAACAGTCTTCATCAATCCCGTTATTGGGAATGTCGGTCGCACTTGAATTAATGAGTTTATTGCTATCATCACAGTCCACATCTGCCATTTCTCCGTCGTTGTCGGCATCTAATATTGTCAAGTCAACCCGATCACTGCCGTCACAGTCTTCATCGATTCCATTATTGGGAATGTCGGTAGCACCCGGGTGAATAGCAGGATTAAACATGGCGCAGTCATTTTTATTGATGGTACCGTCTTTATCTTCATCGGCATTGGGGTTCACTGCCGGATCCATAACGATAGTGCGTGTTGCCGTAGTAGTTGCACCGGTTTTGTCAATTACCGTTAATGTTGCCATCTCATCACCCGGATTTCCCAAAGCATCAATAGCAACAGAGTTTTTCCAAGCATTAAATCGACTGACATCACCAACTATAGCGCTCATACCAATACCGACATCGGGATTAACATCACCGTAGTAAGAACCCTGATTCATAGAATCCTCAACAATATCAATATATACCCAACCGCCATTGGTGCTGTCTATAAACGCAGGACTGAGTTCAATGGCAAGCAAACTGTCTGCTTGGTAGGCGTGTGTTCGCGTATCTGCAATAGCGACAAACTCGTTTTCATCAATAACACTGCTCGTGTGGTCAATCACCTTGCCGTCAGCACGATACGTGACATGAATACGCAATGCTGCATTGGGCTTAGTAGAAAAACTTAGTGAAGCACTCTTGAGTC
>JALUJE010000047.1 GCA_027057185.1 Helicobacteraceae bacterium
GATGTAATGGTGAGAGAAAAAATCGCTTAAATCAATAACAAATTGTGTAATTGCAGGGAGTTTTTGACCCAGCTGGCTGAAGATTCCCGTAATTTTCGGGACGACAAAGGTAATCATAAACGTGACCATAAAAAGTGATACGATAATAATAAAAGCCGGATAGGCAAAGGCGCTTTGTATCTGCTTGCTGACCCGGCTCTGTTCTTTGAGAAAGATGGAAAGTTCTAATAAGACCTCTTCCAAAATACCACTATTTTCTGATACTTTTATGGACTGTTTATAGAAGTCGGGCAAGTCAATGATCTCTTGAGATTCCAGCGCCTGATGAAAACTTTTTCCTTCATCGAGTAGGGTGATAATGGCATTGAGAAAGTTGGACATTTTGGGATTTTTACTGTATTGATTACTTGCCAGCCGCAGGGCATTGACAATAGAAATACCGGACTTTAGATAGATGGAGAGGTCACGACTGAGTATGGAGAGTTCTGTGGGCGTGAGACTTTTTTTTCGTTTGAGTGAAAAACTTCCAAAAAGTGGTTCGCCCTCTTCGGTAATTGAGGTATAAAAAATCCCCTTGTTTTTAATACGCCGTTTGGCATCTTCGAGGTCGCTAGCTTCAATGAGACCTTTAGATTTTTTTCCCTGTTCGTCAAGACCTTTGTATTTAAAAACCATTACGTTCCTTTTTAAAAATCATAATCTCTGTGCTCTCGCGGAAGAATCTCATGTAAATCGAGTAACTTTTTGGCATCGGAGAAGGTGGGTACTACCTCAACGTCTTTTAGGTAAGGGTGAAAGAGATAGAACTGCTTGTTTGCTTCTACAAGATAGTAAGAGCTGCTTTTATTCTCAAAGACGCTAAAACGGAAACAGACATCTTGTGGTTTCTCTTGCGCATCTAAAAATGCCAGAAACGTATAGGGCTGTAATTGTGAGAACTGATCTTTTTTGTAGACTTTTGGAACACCCTGAAACAGAGAGAACGGTGCTATATCGGTTTTTTCATTGTCGTTATAGATAAAGCACTCCTCGCATGGCTCAAAACAGATAATTTCACTTTTTTGTTTAAACGGCTGCTGTAACAGCGTTGTTTTCATATTTAGCAGTGTGATGCCTTCAACATCTTTTTTTTTGTTTAAATTACTGACAAACAGACCGTATATCAGACCGATGATCAGAATAACAATCAGCAGTTCTATAAGGGTAAAACCCTTATTGTTTGATGCATTGTGCATACGTAATGTCTGCATTCTCTTTAGAACCGCCTTCTTTCCCGTCGGCACCTAAAGAGATCAAGTCAATACCGTTGTCTGTGTGAATAAAAATATAAGGATGTTTCCACGGATCTTTTGGAACAATGCCTTCTTCAAAATAGGAATAGGACGAGTAGTTGGGGTATTTTTCGGTATTGGGATTTTTTGCCAGGGCATCAAGTCCCTCTTCGACATCAGGGTAGCTACCGTTGTCAAGCTTAAAAGAGTCCAGTGCCTGTTTGATACTTTTCATCTGAACACAGACCAGTCTCTGTTTTGCCTCTTCGCTTTTTCCGACGAGGTTGGGCATGACGAGTGCGGCTAAGAGTCCTAAAATGATGATGACAATCATCAATTCCATAAGTGAGAATGCTTTTTTCAATGTGGGTTCCTATTTACATGTAAATTACAGTTGCTGTTTAGTAACGATAGCATAGTATAATGTCATTAAAAATATCATTAAAGTTCCTTTTCAGGGTATCTTTAAGACAAAATCGAGGACAATTGAAACGAAAAGGTATTGCACTTTTAATTACCATTGGTCTGGTAGCTACTATTACGGCGTTGCTAACGGTTTCTACGGGTATTTTAGACAACTCTTTTAAACGAATATCTAACAAACTCTTTTTTTTTTTTTTTAATGTCTTTTTTAAAGATTTCATGACCATTTTAAACCAATCAACCAATGAAGTGAACAGCTCGGATACCTTAGATATATTTTTAATGATTCCCATTTCGTTTGCGCCGGAGCAGCAAGAGATCTCTTTTGATGTCTCTTTTGTATCGGACGCATCCAAAGTCAATATCAATCGTATGCTCTCTACCGATGCCAACGTCACCGAATTGGAAGCACGCCATGAACCGATTCCCATTAAAGTCGTCTATGAAAGCTATTTGGACCATATACTGTCTGTTTACAATGTATCTGATAAAATTTTATTATTGGCAATGATTGCCGATAGTGTAGATAGCGACTTGGAAGAGCGTGTTGCAGGTTCTGAAATTGCACTGAGAAACCCTCTGTTTTCGCAAGGAAATATTTATAACTTAAAGCATTTTAAACAGGTATTAGAGGCATATGTTCGTGAGACGCTGGATTACAGTGTTTTTAAAATACCCTGGCACGATTTGATCGGTTTTCAGAATGAGCGGGTGGATTTTAACCATATTAGTAAAGAAGTATTGTATCATACCGCACCAGAACTTCAAGATAATATAGCGTTGTATACGACAGAACGTATCGAAGTGTATGATTCGCTTGATACGGTGCCCGTAGAAGCCTCAACCAAAGAAAACTTTGAAGAGTTGGGGGTGACGTTTTATTCCCCGAATGTCCGGGGTACCATGCGTGTTGTCAGTGGTGACAATACTATTGAGATGGCATTTTCATACAATTTAAAAACAAAAGAGGTTTCACATATTGAAATTACCGATTAACAGAAGGCCCCGCAAGCGTCTGAAGATACTTTTTCTTGACAAAGAGACCGACTACAACGGAACTGATGAGCGTTTAAATATTATTTTATCTCCGTCGTACTATTGGTTTAAACAAGAAGTATTACCCGTCAAATATGCTGCTCAGGCACAGAATCTTGCACCCTCACGGTTTGACGGTGTCGTACCTGAGGGTCATTACAAATATGCGGTTATCAAACAAGAAGATCAATTCTGGCTCTTTGCCTATGATGAAGTACGTATTGCAGAAAAATTAAAAGCACTGGGCATTAAACCCTCACAGGTCGAAGCATTCTATTTGGCACAAAATGAATTCCATCACCTTGAGTATCCTGTAGCGATCACGGAAGATCGGGTATTGGTACAAAATGATGCCGTAATCAGTGTGATGCCGCGAGCCTATGTCGGTACTGCGCAACCACTTGAGACGGCGCTTAATGCACTGACACTCTCCAGACATAGCGTCAATCTCAATCTGTTTCAAAATAGTGTTTTGGACGAGAAATGGATTTACCGTTTTAGTGCCATCAGTATTGTTTTCATTGTGCTGTACCTCATCTCATACCTGGTTTTAAAACATGATTTGAAAGAGCTCCGTACCGATCAGTATGCCCTGACGAAACAATATGAACTTCCCGAAACATCGTTTCAGCTTAAAAGTCTCATACGCTCATTGACATCAAAAGAAGATCGGCAACTCGTAGTGCGTCAGCAGCTTAAAAAACTCTTTTCACTACGGCTTTTAGGTGGTGATTATGTGAAAAAATTTGAGCTTAATGCCAAAGGCGCCCAGTATGAAATCGTGCTGAGTGATATTACGCATGCCGAGAGTATTAAAAAATGGCTGCAAAAAGAGTTTACCATCAAGAGTGCCAAAGTGGTCGATACGACTTTTTACATAGGAGTGAGTTTATGAATAAAATCAATCCTATATATATTCTGGCCTTTTTTGTTCTGGTTTTGATACTCACGATCATTCAAAACTATTCGATGCAAAACAAGATTGCAGACGCAGCACAACTCGTATCATCCATTAAACAAAACGGACAGCAGGTAGCCACACTCAAGAAACACTGGAAAAACCCTAAGCAGACACGCCAACATATTGACGCGCTTTTAAATCAGCGTCCTTTTAAAAGTAAAGTGTTTCAACAAGAGCGCAAGGCAGGTCGCTACATTATAGCACTGCACCACTTGGATGCACCGCTGCTGGACAGGTTTTTAGGCAAGATTTTAAATGAGTATGTGGTACTGAAAAAAATGACGATTACGCGTGTCAGCAGCACCGACATCTCTGTGGCACTGGAGATTGAACTATGAAGCGTCTGAAACTCATGATTATTTACACTCTGCTCTTTATTGGACTGCTTCTCTTTTTTACACCGAAAATTTACTGCTATTATGCTCTAGAAGCACAGCTTGAAGCATTGAATGTACGGATTGCTCAAGAGCGTGTTCATGATCGAGGCTTCTCTTTGGTTGTCAATGACGGTAGAATCTATTATGATGATCTGTATGTCGGTACGTTTGAGCGGCTTTCCATACTGCCGTTGCTGCTCTATAATTATGCCGCTGTAGAGAATGTTTCCATCTCCAAAGAGATGGAGCGTTTTGCAAAAGGCACGATAGAGACGGTGCGTGTGCATCACTCCATTTAGTCGCCGTCGACACTGTACATTAGTGCGCATGCCGATATGGGTGATGTCAGTGCACAGATACATTTGAAAGATAAAAATATTTCGCTGCTGCTAGAACCCTCACCGGCGTTGCTCAAACATGCTCCTTTTTGGTTGCGCCAGTTGACAAAAACTGAAGAAGGGGGGTATACATATGAAACGACTTATGAGTAATCATTGGATGCAGCATCTATTTGTTCTGTTCATTATTGCCGCATGTGCCAAAGCCCTCTCCTTGGTCATGCTGTTCTGGTTGCCGCATCAGGGTGTCGATGTTACGGTTCATGAGCAGAAAAATAT
>JALUJE010000048.1 GCA_027057185.1 Helicobacteraceae bacterium
ACACCATCTTCGGTGTGGAGATCATCCGCCGCGGAGTGATCTTTACCGATCTGGCGATCGGGCAGATCGCCGCGGTGGGTATGGCGCTGAGCGTGGCGTTTCTGGACGGGGCGTACCGAACCCCGCTGACGCTGCTTTTTGCAATCACCGCGGCAGTGGTCATCGCCTGGGCGACACGACACGTCAGACATGTCGAAGCCTTCATCGGACTCCTCTACGCCCTGGGCATCTCCTCCATCATGCTGGTACTGGCACAAAGCAGTGAGGGAATGGAACTCTTCTCCAAACTGAGCGCGGCGGATATCCTCTTTACCTCAAAAGAGGAGCTTTTGAAAGATATCGCCATCTACCTTCCCATCTCACTGGTGATGTTCCTGCTCTATCCCAGAACCAAAGGGATCGTCAAGGAGCTGCTCTTTTTCGTCATGCTCGCACTCACCGTCACATCCTCGGTACAGTCGGCAGGCGTACTGGTCGTTTTCGCCCTGCTCATTGCCCCGGCATACGCTGGTATCGTTCAAAAGTGGTTCAATCGGCTCTGTTTTGGCTGGCTTTTTGGCTCGCTTGCGATCCTCCTCGCACTTTTTGCCTCTTATCACCTTGACCTGCCAACGGGATACAGCATCATCTTCATCACGGTACTAGCATCACTAATTTTTGTGGTATATCAGAATGTCAAATCAAATTTATAAACAGGAGTTGGGATTTGCTTGTCTTGTTTAGATCCATAGGCAGGCAAGCTATATATGTTCGCGTTAATGGTGTAAAAGTGCCGGATATGATAGGACTATTTCGGAAGTGCTGCTATTACTTGATTATCGTGATATACTTCCATGCAAAGATAAAAAAATCTTTCCACCCATTAACGCGAATATAACCATCTTTGCATCCGTATGAAGTTCCTGAAATTATTATGACGCCTGTTGTAGACGCCAATCGTGCCTATTTGGAGTGGATAGAAAAAAGTCTCGAAACATCATAATCACAAAGTGTTAAGTAACACTTGACACTTTATATAAAATTCTGCTAGACTTCCTCATATTATTGATGAAAGGTCTTTCATGTCTATGAAAATGAGCGAGTTGGTAAAGCTGACCGATACGAGTAAATCTACCATTCTTTTTTATGTTAAAGAAGGATTGTTGCCAAAACCGAAAAAGCCCAAACCCAATCTGCACCTGTATGATGACAAATGTGTTGAGATGATTCAATTCATCAGGTATCTTCAAACCCATTTCAATGCCTCTATTAGTGAAATAAAAACGATTACTAAAGGAGGAAAACTCAATTTGGAACGTGGATTTGAATCGTTACTCGATACCTTGGAGCTGATGATGGGATCTGCACATAACAGTACGTACACCGCTGCATATGTCATGACCCACTATGATCTTACAGAAGCGCAGTTGGCACACTATCTTGAATCGGGTTTGTTGTTTGAGCGTGATGGTGTTTTCAGTGATAAAGAGCTGGAAATTTTAGAAATTCTTCTGCGTTTGGAGCAGTTGCATGTTGACGATAAACTTCTAAAAGGTTATGTGATGCATGCCAGAGCCATAGCTACGCTTGAAGTTGAGGTTGCTACACAGATGCTTCGCCATACGGAAGATAAGAACAAGGCACTTAAGGCACTGTTTGACACTACGCTGATTCTTAAGCCCTATTTGTGCCATATGCAGACACTTCAGACGTACCGACAAGCTGAGGAACTCGTATGAAAACGTTGTTCAAGATTTCGGGTTTTTTTGCTTTTGTTATGGTGCTGTTTATGAATGCTACGGTGGATATTGCCCATAAAATTACCATTCAAAATGTTCTGCTCAAAAGTTTTGAGGGTGATACGCTTATGCTACTGAGTGCGCTCATCAATGCGATGATTTTATTGCCGTTTATTCTGCTGTTCTCACCTTCGGGTTATATCAGTGATCGTTTTTCCAAAACAACGGTAGTACGTTATGCGGCGCTGAGTGCCGTGGTACTGACATCGTTGATTACCTTGAGCTATGCTCAGGGATGGTTTTACACGGCATTTGCATTAACGCTGTTATTGGCCGTGCAGAGTGCCATCTACTCACCGGCAAAATATGGACTCATTAAGGAGCTGGCGGGTATCGATAATTTGGGTATTGCCAATGGTGTTGTGCAGTCGGTTACCATTGTAGCGATTTTGTTAAGTTCCATTCTTTTCTCCGTGATTTTTGAAAGTTATTACGATGCTCAAACGACACCAAATGCCATATTACCCAATATGGTGCCAATCGGATGGATTCTGGTGGTGCTTAGCGTGATTGAAACCATGTTTGCGTTTCGGTTGCCGCATTGTAATGCAGTTGCGAAGAGCGGTACTTTTACACTACATTCGTATCTGAATCTGAGTTATTTAAAACAGAATTTTTCTCGTCTTCGTGCCAATGAGAATATCTGGCTTAGTATTATTGGATTAAGCCTTTTCTGGGGTGTCGGGCAAGTGATTATTGCTGCATTTCCGGCACACTACAAAGCTATAACAGGTGATGAAAATGCCGTTGTCATTCAGGCCGTTTTGGCGGTGAGCGCCATTGGTTTGGTAATAGGTTCCGTTGTCGCCGGACGTTTTTCCAAACTTCATATTGAGCTGGGTATTGTTCCCGTTGGTGCTCTGGGGCTCTTTGCATCTCTCCTGCTCTTTGCGTCGGCATCACAGGTGTATGTTATGGGTGCTGCGAGTCTGCTGTTTGGGTTTTTTGGCGGATTATTGATTGTGCCGCTGAATGCATCCATTCAATATTTTGCACCGGAGCGTGAGCTCGGAACTATTTTGGCGGGTAACAATTTCATACAAAATATTGTCATGGTACTTTTTTTACTCTGTACAATAGTTTTTGTCCAACTGGGACTGACAAGTACCATGCTCTTTGTTTTGAGTGCTCTCATCATGCTGATTGGAAGTGTATATGCTATTAAAAAGCTGCCGCATCTCTTTGCACGAATGTTACTGTTACCTATTTTAAAAACCCGCTATCAATTGCATGTAAACGGTTTGCACCACCTGCCTCAAAGTGGTGGGGTATTATTATTGGGTAATCATATCAGCTGGATTGACTGGCTGGTGATTCAGGTTGCATCACCACGTGCCATTAAATTTGTGATGGAGAAAAGCATCTACAACCAGTGGTACTTGCGCCATTTTTTAGAATTTTTCAAGGTCATTCCCATCTCAGGAAGTTCCGGCAGAGAGTCTATTAAAAAAATTCGCCAATGTCTGGATAACGGGGAAGTTGTAGCTCTATTTCCTGAAGGGCGTATTAGCTACAATGGGCAGTTGGGTGAGTTTAAAAAGGGGTATGAACTTTCGCTTGAAGGGAGTGCACATCCTATTGTACCATTTTACATTCATGGTTTATGGGGGTCGACATTTTCACGGGCACAATCGCGTTTTAAAAAGATGACCCGAGAGGGCTACAAACGTAATATTATGGTGGCATTTGGTGCAGCGTTACCGGCAACAACTACGGCAGAGGTTCTCAAGCAAAAGGTCGTAGCCCTCTCCCATCTTACATGGGAAGCCGATATCTCCCATGCCAGAGCCTTACAGTATCGTTGGCTTCGGCGTGCGAAATCACAACTGCTGAAGCGTTCCGTCGTCGATGCAATGGGAAGTGATTTGAATAATGCCAAAATGATTACGGCGGTGTTACTGTTTGTCAAAGCATTGCGTCATATTCCCGAGAAAAACATTGGGGTGATCTTACCGGCATCTTCCATTGGTTCGATTCTCAACATGGCTCTTTTTGTTTTAGGAAAACGCCCCATTAACCTGAATTATACACTAAGTAGTGATGCGATGCAGTATGCAGTGGAACGCTCAAAAATCTCGACAATTATCAGCTCTGAAACGTTTATGAAAAAACTTGATGCCAAAGGATTTGATTGTCATACGCTTCTGGATGGGAGGATGCTGTTTGTAGAAACACTTGCGGCAACCTTTAGCCGATTTGAGAAATTTACCGCTGCCTTTCATGCGTATGTGATGCCACAATGGTATATTGAACTGTGTTATTTTGAGCCGGTGAGTATTGATGATACTGCCACCATACTTTTTAGCAGCGGAAGCGAGGGTGTACCCAAAGGGATTGCGTTGAGTCACAAAAATCTTGTGGCAAATATTAAGCAAGTTTCGGCGCTTCTGAATTTTGAAGAGAGTGATGTAATGTTAAATTCACTGCCCATATTTCACTCGTTCGGTCTGACGGTAACGACACTCCTGCCCCTATGTGAAGGTGTGATTATGGTGAGCGCTCCGGATCCAACCGATGCGGCTGCCATTGGCAAATTGGCAGCACGGTATGAGGCGAGCATTATGTTTGGAACATCAACTTTTTTTCGACTGTATACACGTAATAAAAAGCTTCATCCGTTGATGCTACAAAGCGTCCGTATGGTTGTAGCCGGCGCTGAAAAACTGAAACCTGAGATTAAACGGGCATTTCGAGAGAAGTTTTCATGCGACATTTTTGAGGGTTACGGTACCACAGAAACCTCTCCGGTAATCTCTGTGAATATGCCTGACACCCTTGATTTGGACTCCATGCGAGTTGTTACAGGAAATAAAGCCGGTACGGTGGGACGCGCCATTCCCGGTACGGTGGTTAAAATTGTTGATCCAAATACGTTAGCGGAACTGCCTTTGGGTCAGGATGGTCTTATTATTGTAGGGGGCCCGCAGGTGATGTGCGGTTATCTTGATGATGAGGAAAAAACGGCCGAAGTCATTACCGAAATTGGAGGCATTCGGTACTACAAAACAGGAGATAAAGGACATCTTGATCATGAGGGATTCATTACCATTGTCGATCGTTACAGCCGTTTTGCCAAAATCGGTGGTGAAATGATTAGTCTTGGCAGTGTTGAAGCACAGCTTGAAGCACTTTTTGACGACGGTATCGAGTGTATTGCCGTGGCACTTAGTGATGTAAAAAAGGGAGAGAAAATTGTAGTGCTTTACAGCGGTTCTTTGGAAGAAGAGCTGCTACAGAGTAGGATCAAACAGAGTGGTATGTGGTCATTGATGCAGCCGAGTCGCTTTTTACAGGTAGAGACACTTCCCAGGTTATCTAGTGGAAAAAGTGATTTTAGCGGTGCCAAAAGAGTGGCACAGGAGCTTTGTTATGCAAACGGTTGATATTCACGCGCATCTTTTGAGCAGCGAAGTACGGTTTAACCGCTTTTATGATCGTATTGCCATCATGTTTTTTGGAAAAAAGATGGGTTTTGATGTGACCAAACTACTTGAGAACCCCTATGAGGCATACACGGACGCTCTGGTGAATGGAATTCGACATTCACAATATCTCAAAAAAAGTGTGCTCTTTGGTGTCGATGCGCGGGTTAATGCCAAGGGAGAAGTACTGCATAAAGATCTTACCGTTTGTGCGAGCAACGAGGAGGTATTGAAAATTTATGAGAAGAATGGTGATGTCATTATCCCATTTTTCTCTATTAATCCGCTACGACCTGATGCATTGGATTTAATCGATAGATATAGTGAATTGGGCTTTAAAGGGGCAAAATTCTTGCAGAACTACTGGAATGTCAATACGAATGAGGCACGCTATCGCAGCTATTTTGAAAAGCTTCAGGAGAAAAACCTACCGCTAATCGTCCATATTGGCAGTGAGAGTAGTATTCATTCCCACAAAGCGTGTGAGTGCATCAGCATGCTGCATCACCCTCTAGAAGTCGGTGTGAATGTTATTGCGGCACACATGGCATTGAGTTATACGCCGTTTAAAGTGTTACAGGCATTTTCACGCCATCCAAAACACTACAATACCGAGTATTTCACCCTGTTAGAAATGTTGGAGTGTCATGACAATCTTTACGCTGACGTCTCAGCCCTGCTGACCCCAGTACGTGCCAAAGTGCTGCGGCATTTGAGCCAACAACACCATATTCATGATAAACTGCTTTTTGGTACCGACTACCCCGTCCCTTTCAGTACGGTGTTTAATAGTTACGATGTAAACTACCGTCGCCGATTTGAGCTGGCGCGCATTGCTAACGTTTTTGACCGTTACACTCAGACTATGTTGGAATATTTTCCCAGGCAGAGCCGTTTGTATCAGAATTATACCAAGGTACTCTCTTTGTAGAGAGTACGAAAGATTAGAGCGCTTTGCTCATAATATGGTTGAGTCGGCTCAAGAACTCAGGAGTATCATCAAGTTCCATACCATTGGAGAGTTTTGCCTGATCCAGAAGTACCAGTGCCGCATCGTTAATGAGGTTTTGATCGGCAGCATCTTTGAGCTTCTTAATCAGATCATGTTTCGGGTTAATCTGAAGGATTGGTTTGATTTCAGGAACGTCACCGCCCATTTGTCCCATTTGTCGCATCATCTGTGCCATCATGTAGTTTGGATCTTCTTTGTCTTCTTTCAGAGCCACAGGTGATTCTGTCAGATCATGGGTGATTTCGACTTTTTTAACCCGTTCACCTAAGATGTCACTAAGCTCTTTGGTGAAGGGTTCAAACTCTTTTTTCAGCGTTTCATCTTCGTGTTTCTCTTCATCACTCTCTTCAAATTTGGCGTCGCTGACATTGACAAACTTATATTCTTTGTATTCAGTAACCATAGGAAAGACAATGGTGTCAATCTCTTCGTTAAGAATGAGCACGTCAAGATTTTTGGCTTTAAAGCGCTCTAGTGCCGGTGAACTTTTGAGCATGGAGAGAGAACTTTTACCCGTAATGTAGTAGATCTCTTTTTTCTCTTCGTCAACATTTTTGACAAACTCTTCAATACTGACAAGATCGTCACCTTCGAGAGTATTGAAACGCAAGAGCTCTAAAATTCGCTCTTTGTTTCCATGGTCACTGTAGAGCCCCTCTTTGAGAACATTACCGAATTCAGCATAGAATGTTGCATATTTCTCGGCATCTTTTTTTGCCATTTTTGCTAACTCGGAGAGCACTTTTTTAACGGAGGCATTTTTAATTTTTGCCATGACCGGATTGCTTTGGAGAATTTCACGACTGACATTAAGCGGCAGATCTTTAGAGTCAATGACCCCTTTCAAGAAACGCAGGTAAGTCGGCATCAACTCTTTGTCGTCGTCGGTGATGAAGACGCGGTTGATGTAGAGTTTAATTCCCGGTTCGTAGTCAACCCGGTAGAGATCCATCGGAGCACGTGAGGGAATGTAAAAGAGTGTCGTATACTCAATAGCACCTTCGGCTCTGTTATGCATCCATGCCAGAGGTTCATCAGAATTGTGGGCAATGCTTTGGTAAAAATCTTGATACTCTTCATCACTGATCTCATTTTTTGGGATGGTCCACAGGGCATTGGCCTTGTTGATCTGCTCGTTGAGAGTTTCAGTTTTTGACGGGGTAATCTCTTTACCCTCATCATCTGTTTCGGCAGGAATGTAGTGCTCTTTATCCATAAAGATTGGGAACGGAATATGGTTGGAGTATTTTTTAATGATACTCTCAATACGGTGAGGTTCTAAAAATTCGCTCTCATCATCGTTAAGATACAGTATGATGGTCGTACCGTGACCTTCCCGTTGGGCTTCGACAATCTCAAACTCTCCGTCACCGGTGCTGCTCCACTGGTATGCCTCTGTTTCACCCGCTTTTTTGGAAATGACGTCTACTTTATGTGCCACCATGAACGAAGCATAAAAACCTACACCAAACTGACCGATGAGCTGAGAGTCTTTCTTGGCATCACCGCTCAGATTTTCAATAAAGGCTTTGGTTCCCGATTTTGCAATGGTACCAATATTTTCAATGAGATCTTCATTGTTCATCCCGATACCGGTGTCACTGATAGTAAGCGTTTTTGCCTCTTTATCGAGGGCAATGTCGATACGTGGCGTAAATGCGATCTTTTTATAGTCATCATCAGTCAAGGTTAACATATTGAGCTTGTCGAGTGCGTCCGATGCATTTGAGATTAACTCACGCAGGAAAATCTCTTTGTTAGAATAGAGTGAGTGAATCATGAGATGTAGTATCTGATTGGCTTCGGTTTGAAACTTATGTGTTGCCATAAATAATCCTTCTAAAATTTTTTAGAGAAGTATAGCAAAAAATGTTAACAATTGCAAGTTATATCAATTAAGCTTAGTCTATATGACTAAAGTTGATTTAGTTTTAGGAGTGATAGTTAATACCGGAAAGATAGAGTCCATAATGTGGAGCCAGACGGCTACAATGGCGTTTTTTACCCTGTAATTGTTCTATGAGCTGTGTAACAGTGGCGTTTCCCTGACCGATTTCAAGTAGAAAATGGACCATCATACGTATTTGACTTCGTAAAAAGCCGTTAGCTTCAAAGGTTAGTACAAGATAGTGTCGATGACGATATGCTCGAGTTGTATAGATATGACGTTCAAAATTTTTGATGGTAGAACCATTTTTTTTGAACATTTCAAAGTTGTGCGAGCCTTCAAACACAGTAATGGCTTGTTGGATACGTTGAAAGTCAAGTTTGGGTACAAACGTTACCAGGTCTGCCTCAAAAGGGTTAGGGTCATTTTCAGACATAATATAGCGGTAGCGCCGTTTTTTAGCGCTGTATCGTGCATGGAAGCTATCACTCACCGCCTCAAGGTGTTTAATACGAATGGAGTGGGGCAGTCGGTAGGAAAGGGCATGTTTAAGTTTCTCAAGATCACTCCAGTACGGTGGTAAATCTACATGTAAAACCTGAGCCGTTGCATGAACACCACGATCGGTACGCCCTGAAGCAACCGGAATATTACGAATGTTGAGTTGCTCCAATGCGTTGATAAATGTGCCTAACACGGTGGGTAGCATGCCAGGTTGCTGTTGCGAGCCCATGAAGTGAGCACCATGGTAACTTATGGTAATTTTACAGCGCATTAGAAGCGTGCCACAACTTTTGTACGGTAGAGGTAGTAGGTAACGCCAAGCCAGACCAGTACCACCAGTGGCACGGCATAAAATTCCAGTGGTCTATTGAGTGTCATTGCTGCACCGTAATAGAGCAAAATAGTGATGAAAATGGAGAGGTAAAGGTGCCCTTGCTGATGCCGGGCATTGACAATACCGATGCCCATAACGGTAAAAAGACTTAAGAGCGGAAACAGGCTTAAGATTGTGTACATGGCAAGGCGGCGATGTTTACGCTTTTGAATATGTTTCGAGTCATCTGCGGCAATCCAAAAGGCAATAGGATTTTCATATTTATTGAGTTTCATTTTCATCATATCGTTAATGATCATGGAGGAAAAATTCATTTGCGAAAGAGAGTGGTCGGTATAACTGTAGCCTTCGCCAGAGTGCAGTTGAAGTTTCATAATACCATTTTGGCTGATCACCTCGGCCTGTTTGGCACCGATAAGAATTTCCTCATCATCACTCTTGTGAAATAAAAAGACATCGCCGTAATTGCCATGTTTATCATCGTTACCGATGTAGAGCATCCAGTCACCAAAACTGTGCCCAAACTCAGAGGCACCCAGATTAAATTTTGCTTCACTGGTTTTGTACTGAATGAAATTGGTGGAGAGAATTTTGGCATGGGGAAAGAGAATCAGTACAATAAAAAAGAGTGTTACGGTTAGAATGAGAGCGGGGAAAAGCAGAATTTTCATGATTTGTGCGGGTTGAATACCTAGAGCAAAGACTACCGTCATTTCATTGTCACTGGAAAGTTTGTGTAAGGACATTGCCGCACCAATGAAAAAGGTGATGGGCAGTGTATAAAACAGTAAGTCCGGCAGTACGAACATATAGAGTTTTAGCATTTCGCTCAAGCTGAGTTGAATAATGGCCGTCATGGTAGCAAGTTTAATAATAAATACGACCGATGCAATCGAAAAAAGCGGCAAAAAAATTGAGAAAAAGAGTAAAGAAAAGTTACTGAGGATGTAACTTTTTAATTTATCCATACATGCGATCCAGATAATTCATAATGGGCGTATCAAAGATAAAAACAATCCATGTAGCCATTGCCAAAAAAGGAATGAACGGTACCTGTTTACTCTCATCGGTCTCGTTACGTAGCAGCATCATTGCAGGCAATGCAAGTAGGGCTGAGAGAAAGATGGCAACAAGTGTGAGCTTGACGCCCAGCAGAGCACCCATGGTCGCAGCAATCATGATGTCGGCTTCTCCCATGGCTTCTTGTTTGATGATGTATGAGATGTAAAAGCGCAGTAACGAAAAAGCTCCGGCAAAGAGTAGGGCATTGATGGCATGCTCACTTAGCATCTCAAAAGAAAAGACACTGACAATGGCCAGACTCAGTGCGAGAAGGTTGAGACTATCAGGTACCATTTTGTAGTAAAAATCTATGATACTCAAGGTAAGTAGCATTAAAAATGCCAGTGCAATACCCAGTGTGGGGACGGCAATGCCCATTTTCATGAAAACGGCTAAAAAGATAATACCGCTAAGCAGTTCTACCATAGGGTACTGCGGTGAAATTTTTGCTTCACAAAAGGCACACTTTCCTTTGAGGAGCAGCCAGGAAATAATGGGAATGTTGTGCCAGGGTTTGAGTGGCGTTTTACATGTAACGCAGTGAGATGCGGGGAATGCAACGTTTTCATCTTTGGGGATGCGGACAATTAAGACATTTAAAAACGAACCAATGAGTGCACCCAGCACAAAGATAAAGACATATTCCACTATTTAACTCCTCCAAAGCGACGCTCAATGGTTTTAAAGTCGCTAATTATACTCTCTAATTCGACAGATGTAAAATCCGGCCATAAAGTATCGGTAAAAAACAATTCTGCATAAGCCGATTGCCATAAAAGATAGTTTGAGAGTCGATGATCCCCTCCGGTACGAATAAAAAGGTCGACATCTTTTTGACAATCAAGTGCCGAGGTAATGTCGGTTTCAGTCACTTCGGAGCAGGACTTGTTAATACGGTTAACGGCGCGTACAAGCTCGTCGCGTGCGCCGTAATTCAGTGCAAGAGACTGAACCAGTCCGGTACACGTTTTGGTTTCTTGTTCTGTTGTGAGAATGATTTTTTGAAGTTTTTTGGAAAATTTACCAATATTGCCGATGGCCTTGAATTTGACATTGTTGTTCAAATAGAAGGGAAGCTCTTTTTTGAGGTATTTTCCCAGGAGTTTCATTAAAAATTCAACTTCCAGTGCCGGACGTTTCCAGTTTTCGGTACTAAAAGCGTACAGAGTGAGCTGTTTGACTTCTTTGTGATTGGAGCAGAATGTTGTAACATCACGAACGACTTCAGCGCCACGTTCATGACCGGCAATACGCTGACGTCCACGGTTTTGTGCCCAGCGTCCGTTTCCGTCCATAACAATGGCAACATGATTCACCTTATTTGCCATGCAGTGCCTCCAGCAGATTTAGAGAGAGGCTGAGTTTGTCTTGCTTGTCCAACGTGATGTCTTCTGTTTTGGTAATGAGGGTTAGCGCGTTGTCATGAGTACCGAAACTTTTGGAATCGCGTAGAAGATTGAGACAGACTGCATCCACTTTTTTGTGTTCGAGCAGTGCTTTGGCATGCGCATAGGCGTGCGCTTCATCCATTTCAGCTTTAAAGGCCACGGTAATGATGCCCTCTTTGTCAATACTTTGTAATAGATCGATGTTCTCTTTGAGTTCAAGTGCGTAGTTTTCCGTGAGCATTGCCTTTTTAAGTTTGCCTTGTTGCGGAAATTTCGGAACATAGTCACTGACCGCTGCTGCCATAAAAAGGTAAGGCTCTTTTTGAATCAGATGAATCTGCTCTTCGTTCATTAATGATGCTTTGCTTAACACTCCTTTTTTGGCAATACGAATGGAGTCGTTGAGATATTCTAACATCTCAGTGCTTGCTTCTACATGTATTTTATGCATGCCACGTGGCAAATTGGGTTCAAAACGGGTGGCAATAAGGTTGACATCGGCACCCTTAAGATAGAGTGCGGTCGCAAGCGACGATGCCATTTTTCCACTCGAAAAGTTGCTTAGGTAGCGCACATCGTCAATTTTTTCAATGGTGCCGCCTCCGGTGACTATTACCCGGCGGTGTTCCCAGTACGCGTCTTTCAAGAGTAGTCGTGCGGCATGGTAGAAAATATCTGAAGGCTCTGCCATGGCACCATCACCCGTAGTTTGACATGCCAGTTCTTTGACCTGAGTCGGTACGATTTCGTAGTTGGCAATACCAAGCATTTTTAGATTGGCTTTTGTTATGGGGTTTTCCAACATGTGGGTATTGGCGGAGGGGGCAATAAGTTTTATTTTTGGGTCGGCAAGGGCGCACTGTAGCAGTAGATTGTCGCTAATGGCATTGGAGAGCTTGGCAATGGTATTGGCACTGCACGGAGCAATGACAAAGAGATCGGCCCAGGCAACTGTTTGAATATGATTGTGGTCGCTACTCCACGATTCACTCTGCTCATCGAGAACCTCATGGCGGCTTAGTGCTTCAAAACTCAGCGGTGTAACAAATTTTTTGGCAGCATCACTCATGACGATCCTGACATCGGCACCTGCTTTAATGAACAGCCGCACCAAGTCGAGTGTTTTGTAGGCGGCAATGGAGCCGGTAACCCCGATGAGAATGTGCTTACCTTGAAGTAAATTTGGAGGTATCAGCATAACAGGTTACTTGGTACCAAAAAACTTATAGAAGAAGTTCTCTACTTTTTTTATGGGGTTTCTGTCAATGGCAAGTGAACCTTGTTCAACTTTGTTGCAAGAAACGGTAGTTCCGGCGGCAATAAGAACATCATCTTCAATCTCTACTGGAGCTACGAGCTGAGTATCGCTGCCGATAAAGACATTTTTACCGATGAGGGTCTGATATTTCTTTTTGCCGTCATAATTACAGGTAATAACCCCGGCTCCAATATTGGTGCCCTCACGGGCGATAGTATCACCCAAATAGCTAAGATGACCGGCTTTGACCCCGCTGAGTGTCGATTTTTTAACCTCGACAAAATTTCCGATATGGGTATCGGTTAGGTTGGATTGCGGACGAATATGCGCTAAGGGTCCGACACTGGAGTTGGTAATGAGACTTGATTCTATCACGCTATGTGCTTTAATGTGTGATGTGGTAATCGTAGTGTCACCGGTAATGCGTACGCCATTCTCAAGAAGGGATTCTCCATCAAATGTAACCCCCTCTTCAATGTAGATGCTCTGGGGCAGTTGCATGCTGACCCCCTGACGCATCCAGAAATTGCGAATGCGCTGTTGCATAATCTCTTCAGCTGCAGCAAGATCCGCTTTGGAGTTGACCCCCATAAAATGTTCTTCGTCAATCAAAAGCGGCGTAATGGTTCGCTTGTCCTGATTGGCCAATGCAATAATATCGGTTAAATAGTACTCTTCTTGAGCATTGTTATTGTCGATTTTTGGAATGTATGTTTCTAAGATCTCTTTTTTAAAGGCGTAAATTCCGGCGTTGACATGAGTGATTGCCTTCTCAACCTCGTTGGCATCCTTGTCCTCAACAATACGTTCTACACCGCTGTCAGAGATGACGACTCGACCGTATCCCGAAGGGTCTTTGAGATCAAAGATGGACATAATAATATCGGCATCTTTGTTTAAAAAGCCCTCAAGAGAGGCGGCGGTAATGAGCGGCATGTCGCCGTTGAGTACCAGAAGCAGGTCATGTTTGACGGTAACATTTTTTAGGGCACCGCCGGTACCGGGAAAGTTGTCGGCATCTTGTACAACAAAGGTTAAATC
>JALUJE010000049.1:0-3461 GCA_027057185.1 Helicobacteraceae bacterium
TCCGTATGTATTGCTTGCGATGGCACCGCTGGCGATTCTTGCGATTATCTCAGGTTTCTTCGAGCATTCGTTTATGCATTTTGTTACACAACTGTTACCGGAGTATGAACCGCATGTTTCCAAGGGAACATTTATTTTCCTGCTGGTAGTGACACTGGGAATTGCCATCAGCGGTATTACGCTGGCGGTGGTGAAATTTTCAAAAGGGAATTTTGATGAATTCTTCAAAAAGCTTGGTGTATATGATATATTGATTAACCAGTACCATATTCCGGACTTTTACCAGAGGGCGATTTGCGAACCGTATGCAAAACTGTCTGAGTTTGCCTGGAAGAAAATAGATATGAGAATCGTAGATGCAACTGTTGATTTTATTGCAGGGGTTATTTACAAAAGTGGTGATAAGGCAAGAGCGATGCAAACAGGTAACTTGTCTACAAACTTAAAATGGATGGCACTTGGTTTTGTGGTATTGCTGGCTGCAGCATTGCTTTACAGACCAGGTATGTAAGGAGCGCATGAATGGAATCATTACTGACACTTGTGATATTTTTCCCGGCAGTTGCTGGTATATTTGGATTTATGATAGAAGCAAAAGCGATCAAAGCGTACGGTATTGCCGTTACAACGATTGAGTTTCTTCTCTCATTGCTACTATGGATCATGTTCGATAGTGCAAATCCCGGTTATCAGTTTGTAGAACATATACCGCTCATCAAAGAGTTCGGTATCAATTATTATCTGGGAATTGACGGTATATCGTTGTTCCTGATCATTTTGAGTACTTTTATGACAATGGTTTCCATGATAGGATTGACGGTCAAAGAGGATCTCAAAAACATGATCATTACCATTCTTTTCCTTGAAATGACGATGGTTGGTGTGTTTGCTGCGCTTGACGTCATTCTGTTCTATATTTTCTGGGAACTCTCTTTGGTGCCGATGCTCTATATTATCGGTGCATGGGGTGCAAAACTCAGAATCTATGCTGCCGTCAAGTTTTTCCTCTATACGTTTGCAGGATCACTGTTGATGCTGGTCGGTATCTTGTACATGGCACATTTACATCATGAAATTACAGGTACATGGAGTTTCGCTATTCCTGACTGGCAGGCAATGCCGATAGATTTTACGACACAGCTTTGGCTGTTTGCCGCATTCTTTTTCGGTTTCGCGATCAAAGTACCAATGGTACCGTTTCACACCTGGCTTCCATATGCGCACGGTCAGGCTCCTACCGTCGGTTCTGTGATATTGGCAGCGGTACTTTTGAAAATGGGTACATACGGTTTCGTCAGATTCTCACTCCCTATGTTCCCTGATGCATCGGTCTATTTTATCGTTCCGGTAGCGATTCTTGCGATTATCATGGTTGTCTATACGGCAATGATCGCATTTGCACAGGAAGATATGAAACAGGTTATCGCATACAGTTCGATTTCCCATATGGGTATTATTGTTTTGGGAACATTTGCGATGAATGCGGAAGGTATTACCGGTTCACTTTTCCTGATGCTGAGTCACGGTATTGTCAGTGGTGCACTCTTTATGCTTGTGGGTGTAATCTATGACAGAACACATACCAAAATGATGGATCAGTTCGGTGGTCTGGCTTCGGTGATGCCAAAGTACGCGACTATTTTCGGTATTATGCTGATGGCGTCGGTTGGCTTGCCGCTGACTATCGGTTTTGTCGGTGAATTTTTATCACTGGTCGGTTTTTTCCAGATCTCTCCTATGATGACAGCGCTTGCAGGTACCGGAATTATTCTCGGAGCTGTCTATATGCTGAGACTTTATAAAAAGTCATTTTTCGGACCGGTTACAAACCCTGAAAACAAAAAACTCAAAGATTTAACTGCACAGGAATTAACAGCGCTTGTTCCTTTGGTAATACTGGTTGTCTGGCTGGGTGTCTATCCCAAGCCTGTTTTGGATCCTATTGACAGCAGTGTCAAACACATGATTGTCAATATGGAGAAAAAAGCGGTTACAAAAGAAGCCAAAGAACTTTTTGTGCAGGCAAATAGCATCAAGGAGGCTAAGTAATGTTAGATCCAATTTCAATCGACTATGCCGCGTTAAATATGGCTTCGCTGATACCGATGATTATTATTATCCTCGGTGGATTGTCAATACTTGTGATTGATCTGATTAAAGATGATCTTTCCAAAAGTTTTTATGTCATGGTCAGCGAACTCTTTATTTTACTTGCGTTAGGTGCGGCTTTTGGTTACACAGGCAGCGAAAGAGGCTTTTTTGATGCACTGCTTATTGATGGTATTGCCAAGCTGGGTGAGGGGATTGTCCTGATCGCTTCGGCGCTCTTTATACCGCTTGCACTGACATCGAAACGATTTCATGAATTTTCCTATCCGGAATTTTTTGCACTCTTTTTGTTTATGATCGCCGGTTTTAACTTTATGGTGACCAGTGACAATCTGATCCTTATTTTTGTAGGACTGGAGACGTCGAGTCTGGCACTCTATACATTGATCGCGATGCACAACAGACAAAAAAGTTTTGAAGCAGCTATCAAATACTTTACGATGGGTGCGCTTGCTGCAGGGTTCTTTGTATTTGCCATTTTGATTTTCTACGCATTGACCGGAAGTGTCGAACTGCATAAAATCAAAGAAGTATTGATTGCAAAAGAGTTCCAGCCTATCGTTCCTATTATGGCAGGTGTCGTGTTTATGATTGCCGCGCTTGGTTTTAAACTCTCTATGGTTCCGTTCCAGACATGGGTACCGGATGTTTACGAGGGTGCAAGTGCCGCATTGGCAGGATATATGTCTATCGTGCCTAAGATTGCAGGTTTTGTTGTGGCGATGAGAATGTTCGAAATTTTCGTCCATGCTGATATTGTCTGGATACAGCAGATTTTGTGGATTGTAGCAGTGGTAACAATGACTGCGACCAATATTATGGCGCTGGTTCAGGAATCGGTCAAGAGAATGCTGGCGTACAGTTCTATAAGCCATGCCGGTTTTGCCATGTCTGCTATATTGATCGGCACAACACAGGCTAACAGTGCACTTTTTCTGTACTGGATACTGTTTACCTTTACAAACCTCGGTGCATTTACCATGCTCTGGGTATCCCGTCATAAGAAAAAAGGTGTCTGGCACAGCAGATATGATCATCCGTATGAAAAATTTTCCGGAATGGTCAAATTTATGCCGGTCAACGCCGTGATAATGGGTATGTTTATGCTCTCACTCGCGGGTGTTCCGCCATTTTCGCTTTTCTGGGGTAAGCTCTATCTGATGAGTTCCGCGATTAATTCAGGATTTATTATTCTGGCACTGTTTATGGCGCTGAACAGTGCTATCTCTGTTTACTATTACCTGAAGTTGATTGTTTATATGTTCCTCAGAGAACCGAAACAGGTGGATGAGACAATCTATATGAAAAATGCATCTATGCCGCTGAAGACGATTATCGGTTTTGCTGCGTTT
>JALUJE010000049.1:3471-4594 GCA_027057185.1 Helicobacteraceae bacterium
GGATATGATTACACATTATGTTAAAGCGAGCGGCTTTTAATATAAAATCTCTCTTTTCATGAAGAAGTAAAACTTCTTCATGAAAGACCCATCCTCATAAATTATTTTCATATGTTATAATCAGCGTATGAAACACACAATATATTTAATTTTACTCTCCATTAATTTATACAGTGCGCAACTTATACTCAACAGATATGAAGAGCCTGACCAAAGTGTGGATATCTATCATCTCATAGACAAACATGCTATTTCCTGTACGATAGAGTATGGCAAAGGGTTTGAAAATATTATACGTTGTCAATTGGCGCAACCGTTGAAAATTGATAAAAAAGAGCGGCACGATACCTATTTCGATATCTTTTTTCGCAGTAACGAAGTCGTTTTCAAAGCAAAACGGTTTGCCCAGATATTACCGATTGATGAAAAACTGATTGATAAAGACGTTGTAACGAAAAACAGAACTTATCGCCACTGGGTAATAGTCGGTGCAAGAAAACAGCCGGATATATTGGTAAACAGAGGAAAGAAGAAGTTTAATTTTCCCGTTAAATATGCAAAACAACCGCCGCCGTATATCGGAGCACTTGACTTGAACGGAGAACCGGTCAAAAATAAAAAGGGTGCGATCTACCTTGCCAAAATTGCAAAGATGTATCGGGCAAAAAAATATGATGCAGTGCTGAAACTCGTCAGTCAATATACTTCGATGCACCATGATTCATTTGCCAAAGAGATTGAACTCTATCGCATCCGGGCAGAGCGGGGCATAGCAAAGCAGAACAGGGAAAAGTATGAAAATGTTTTGACAGATGCACTGCAGTGGATTGAAGACAATCCGTCGAACAAACATATACCGGAAGCATATCTGTATGTGGTGGAGAGTTATCTTGCCAAAGGACGTTTAAAACAGGCAGAAAAATTTTTGCATATGCTCACCGGAGGATTCACAGATAATAAATATACTCAACGAGCGGAGATAGCGTATGCAAATACAATATACAGGCAGAAAAAAAGACGTAAAGAGGCGTTGAAAATATACAAAAAAGTGTTGTACGCAACCAAAGATCTCGAAACCGCGTCTCAGGCTGCAATGCGGATTGCGAATAGTTATCTCGACTTC
>JALUJE010000050.1:0-2490 GCA_027057185.1 Helicobacteraceae bacterium
GAAGAAATGGCAGCAATGAATGAAGGTGTTGAAAAAACACTGAATAATCTACAGCAACCGGATTTTGATGAGCCCGATACGCTTGTCGAAATGCCCCAGCCTGAACTTACAGAAGACAGAACAGTTGAGGATACCATACAAAATCTTCAGCAGCAATCCAGTGGTATGCAAGAAAATGCCGATACTATGAACCATATTGCCATCAACGCCAATGACACCATGAATCAATTTATCGGCATTATGAATACTTTTAGTGTTGATCTGGGCGATACGCGAAATCTCTCAAATAAAAGCAGTTTCACCCTCTTGCTTAGTACCTATAAAATTCATCATATTCTTTATAAGTCCAAAGCCTATTCGGCTGTTGTCAACGGCATCACCTCAGAAGAACTCTTTACCGATTCAACAACGTGCGGCTTTGGAAAATGGTACCACTCCATGGGGGTCAAACATTTTGCTAACAACAACACCTTTAAACAGATTGGCATCCACCATAAAGCCATTCACGATGAAGTGGGTGCCAACCTAGAGTGCATTCGAACGCACGGCTGTGCTTCCAAAGGTGATGGCAAAGAGGTCATTATTGCACGCTTTAGAAAAGCCGAAGAGCACAGTACAAAACTCTTTGACCTGATGGATCAACTGGTCGAAGAGGTTGGCGACAACATTGATATGAAAGAGTTAACCGCTTCATAATAGACGAAGGGATACACCACGATGAGCGCATTTTACAATCTTTTAAATCATCACTGGCTCTGGAAAGAGGTGCGCTCAAAACTTCACCTAAGCAATCCTGCCTATACCTACTGGAGCCGTACGCATCACTTTAAACTCAACCGCTATGTCTTCATTGAAAAAGCAACCCTTCCAGAAAAATATTTACATGTAGAATCCATGTTAACCGATCTCTCCGGCTGTCTGCCTATCCAGTATGCTTCTTTGCACTTAGGCACCGATGCCCATATTTTCAACACAAAACAGATGCGACTGCATCGCAAATTTGAATATAAATTCGTCGATAACATTAAATTTGTCAACATCAAAAAATTTTTTGTAGAGCATGGTATTCATGTCAATAAAAATAGTCTGGTTCAACTTGCCCGGCTCAAAGAGCTGGAAATTACGGTAGATTCACGTTTTTACCGTATTGATGATAACTACGGTGTGGTCGTTTACGACTAACTCTCAAACACATCGGAACCACAAAAAACACTCTTTTTTTAACCCATACAATGGGTAGAGTTCTGACACATTACTTTAATGGCGCACGCGACCTTACCGTTGCCGTAATGTCCATAACATCGTCCATTAAATGGATCTCATCATTGACATGTAAATCGGACAACGCCACAACCATACCGTTTCGAGAGAGTTGCGCAAAGCCCTTTTTGGTATGTTGCTTGGGATGATTGGCATGGAACAGCGCTTTCAGGTGATTTACCTGTGTGGCATGACGTCCTAAAACCATAGCAATGTATTGATAAAACCGTTCTTGCAGATCGGCAATTTCTTGAGATTTTTGCTGGAGCCTGTGCTCTATGGAGAGATTGGAAAATGCTTGCTTTAGCGTTACAATTTCTTGACGTTTTTGGGCTAATTTATGCTCAAGCAGCTGTGTCATCTGCACGCTCATCGCATCCAAACTTTGACGCATCTCGTTACTATCGGGTAAAATCATCTGCATGGCCGCCGAAGGAGTCGGCGCTCTGAGGTCGGCGACATAATCGCTAATGACCCAGTCTATCTCATGACCCACTGCCGAAACAACGGGTGTGGTAGCATGAAAAACAGCATCGGCGACCGCTTCTTCATTGAATGCCCACAGATCCTCAATACTCCCACCGCCACGACCGATTACCAAAATATCAAAATTCCCCTGATCCGCACGCTTTATGGCCAGAGCAATCGAGTGTGCGGCATACTCGCCTTGAACTAAGACATCAAATACCACCAGTTCCACCAATGCCCAGCGTTGTGATGCCACACGCAGCATATCTTGCAATGCCGCCCCTGTTTCTGAGGTAATCAGTGCAATTTTTTTGGGTAGGGACGGTAGTGATGTTTTACATGTAGATTCAAAGTAACCTTTTTGCTGCAGACGTTCTTTGAGCTGCTCGTATGCCAATGCCAAAGCACCGCTGCCTGAAGGCTCAATCATAAAGCAGTTAATCTGATACTCGCCACGGGGTTTATAAAGGGTTAAGGCACCTTCAACCAGAACGTTCAATCCCTCTTCAAGACGAAACTTCAAGGTTTTGGCATTACCCCGAAACATTACGGCACGAATTGTCGACGAAGCATCTTTAAGCGTCATATAGATGTGTCCACTATTGTGGTAGGTAATACGTGAGAGTTCTGCCTCAATATAGACGCGAACAAAGGTACTTTCCAGAAGATTTTTTATCTGCTCATTCAGCGCAGATACACTAAGCGCCATCATCGCTTTTTAGCAATAATGAGTGTGGAAATATCCATGGAAAAACTCTCGTT
>JALUJE010000050.1:2500-4583 GCA_027057185.1 Helicobacteraceae bacterium
CTCTCGTTATAGAGTACGTCAAAACCGGCAGCATCGAGCTCACTTTTCATTTTTTCGACTGTTAAAAAGTCTTCAATAGAATTTGGCAAATACTCGTAAGCTTCCCGATTTTTCGAGATAAACCCCCCGACTTTCGGCAAAATTTTGTTCATATAAAAATCGCGGATTTTTCCTAAAAATGATGGATTTTCATTTTTCATAAACTCTAGAATCACCACCAACCCACCTGCTTTAAGTACTCGATAAAATTCTTGCAGTGCAGCATCACGCGCAACAACATTACGAATGCCGTAGGTAATACTGATAAAATCCGCTGAAGTGTCTTCTTGAGGAAGCTCCGTTGCTTTGGCAATAAAAAAATCAAAATCCGGAAATTTCTCACGAGCAACGGCGACCATCCCTTCTGAAGGATCCACACCACGGATATGTTCTATGGTAACATTAGCCGCTTTTGCCTGATCTTGCCAATGTCCCATCATATCGCCCGTGCCGCATGCAACATCCACAATAGTTGCTATCGTCTTATGATTGTAGTAGCCAAATGCTTTATGACAGGCTTTACGTCGCCATTTTTTGTCGACACCCATACTCATCACCCGATTGGCAACATCATACGTCGGTGCGATGTCATCAAACATCGATACAATTTTTTCCTGTTTTTCACTCATCTTTTTTCCTTAACCACATCTTAAGATCACAACCGCTTGGCGCTACATGTAACCATTCAAAATCAGCTCGTTGTGTTGTAAAGGGTATGCTACCCCCGCTAGAAGGTGCAATAAAACTGACATAACAGTCTACCATGGATTGTGTTGCTTCAAGCAGTACCGGGCCACCTTCTATCATAATATTACGATAGCCCTTTAGGCGATCCCAATGATCGTCTATAAAGACTTGGCGTCTTGGAACATGAAACAGGGGTATGGTGTTATCAAAAACGCTGTTGTGTGAGTAAATGAGAATATCAGGAGCAGATCCATTAACCAGACGGCTATCGAGCGTAGGACGATCTTCTCGAACCGTATTGCCGCCTATGACCAGCAAGTCACATACACTTCTCATAGCATGTACATTACGACGTGACTCTATTGCACTGATGGTACCGCCGTCAATCGTGCCATCGAGTCGTTGTGCCCACTTAAAAAAAATAAACTGTTGCTTCTGCCACGCTTTAAAAGGGAGCAAAAGTGCTTCACATGCATCATGACATACCCCCGTACTGACATGACGTAAACGCCTGGCACCACCGGCAGCAATAGCATGAGTATCTAACGAACCAATGATAATCCGCCGCAACGAAAGCGTCTCTAAAAGATCTGCACACGAAGGTGTTTTACCCTCGTGATTGCACGGCTCCAATGTAGTATACAAGGAACATTCCTCAAAGAGTTCCCCGGCATTTACATGTAAAAAATCATGAATATCCCAGGATTGGTGCAGCGCATCTATGGTGGTATCACCGCTTAAAACTTTGTAAGCATCTTTTAATGCCAAAACTTCAGCATGTGCTTCTGCGGCTTTTTGGTGCGCAGCAACGGAAAGTATTGCTCCTTCTGAGTTTACCACTACCGCGCCAACTGCGGGATTGGGATAGGTCAATCCCTGATATTTCCACGCTTCGGCAATGGCAAGACGCATAAAAAACTCATCGGGCATGTCACTACCACTCAAAAAAGGTACTGGCTTTACTCACCTCAGAAAATGGTATGCTCACTTCAAGCATGGAGATGGTATCATCAATGGTAATGACATCTCCGCGAACATGTAAAAGCTTACCGCGAATTTTTAACTTCTGAGTCGTCGTAATTTTGACAGATTCGCCGATAGAATGCTCAAAATGAGTCAAACTCTTCAGTTTTCTTTCAATTCCGGGACTTCCTACTTCCAATCGGTACTCTCCGGAAACGGGAGGTGTGACATCGAGTAACGGTGAGAGTAGCTTGGTAGCTTCGACACACTGATCCAGACTCACACCCTCCCGTGCCGTCACATTCACTCGGTAAATGGTCTCATCATGCTCCGTGACAATCGCAGTGTCGTATAGTATCAATCCTAGGGACTCCACCATATTTTTAATGTCATG
>JALUJE010000051.1 GCA_027057185.1 Helicobacteraceae bacterium
ATTTTCAGGAGCATGATGCATTTTTAGCCGTCTATAACAATCAGGAGTTTATCTATACCAAATCGCTAAAATACTCTATGCGTTTTATGCATGAAACGTTCTGTGAGCTCCTGGGTGAGCAGGTCAATTATGCCGATTTCACCAACGTGATGTCACAAGAAGGGCTCAGCACCCTTAACCATGAGTATCAAAAACATATTATCAAACTTTTGGGTGATACGTTTTTACATGTAAATGATGTGCTTACCTACGCCAAGCGTGCCTATAACCTTGAAAATATCGATCAGATCTATATGGGATCTTATGCCGGAGCCATACCGGGTATTGATGAATATTCTCAAACCTATTTAGGTATTGCCACCAATCTTTTCAAATTTGATTATGGGTTTATCAGCGGTGGTAGCTACGTGGATGAAATTCATTCACTGATGCACCTGTATCTGCAGCAGGACGAAGCAGAACAATACTCCTGTAACTTTACCATTTACCATCGTCCTCCCCCATTTAGCAAACGTAGCAGCGGGCAACTTCTGATTGCATTAGCAGCATCGGTACTGTTTGCTTTTGCCTATCCTGTAATGTACTGGAGTCTTACCTATACGGAGAAAGTCCGCTACAAAATACTCGATGACATCTACAAAGAGACGCATGCAACACGCTTGACACGAGAGGCAGCCATCACCTTGAAAGAGCAGCAGAAAACGGATGCTAATGCATTGTTAAGCGCTGAAAAGAATGCTTACAACGAAAAGAAGCAGACCCTCATTAAGATTCATGAAGTTAAAGTTAACTATCCGATGAAAGCCACACTGGTGACACAGTTTACTGAAAACTTCAATAAGTACAATACGCAAATTGATAGTATCATCTATGCCGAAAACAACAACACCAAAGAGTTTACGTTCTCACTCATTGCTAAAAAAGACCGGGACATCACATCACTTGTCAAGCATTTAACCAAAGAACAGTCTCAAGAATATGATTTTCGCTTAGATGAGATCCTCTATGATGCTGAAGAGATGGTCTATATTGGAAAACTAAAGGCTCAATTATGAATTTAGGCGTTGAAAATTTCTTATACAATATTGACCAAAATATGGCCAAAAAAACGCAGAAAGACCGCTACCTTCTGTATATGATGATTTTTGCGGGAATTTTTGCGTTTTCATACCTTCTTTTCTGGGAGAGTTCGGAAAAAGAGTTTCACAAAGTACATGACGAAGTTGTGGCACTTGACACCAAACTCAATCAGGACAAAATCTACCTGCAAAAAAACCCTGAATCAAAAATTGCTCAAATTGAAAATGAAATAGAGCAGATCAAAAAGAACTATGCACAATATCAGGATTACAACTCCTATATTAAATTTCAGATTGAACAGATCTCTTCCCTTTTTTATGATGAAAAAACTTGGGGCTCCTATATTCACTCTATTGCCAAAAATGCCAAAAAGTACAATGTCAAACTTCTCAAATTTGGCAATGAGTTCACGTCAGATACCAGATCTTTTGGCCATGTGTTGGACATCTCCATTCGTTCCACGGGAAAATACACCAATACCCTAAAATTCATCAATGCCCTAGAGCAAAGTTTCCTGGTCGTTGACCTACATGATTTTAACATGAGTGCGAGCAGTACACTCATCACGGATCTGAATATTTCTGTTTGGGGAATCATCGAATGAGAATCTTAATCTTACCACTTATTATAATCATGATGCCATTATGGGCAACAGCTGAAGACAGTCTGTCGTGGGTCGATCAACAGATTGCAGCTATCAAACCAAAACGTTCTGGTATTTCAGATAGTAAAATTTCTGAAATCAAAAGCCCAATTCGTTACAGAAAAATAGAGACTGAAGATGCTAAAAAAGCAGATGGCAGCAAACCCGCTGTTGTAAACATCATGCTTCCAGAACCTGTCAAACCCCTCAAAGTCACTGCAATTCTTAATAAAAGTGCTTTAATAGATGGTAAATGGCTCAAAGTCAACAGTTCCATTCGCGGTTACAAAATCCGACGCATCAACAGTGACAATGTGCTACTGCAAAGTAGAAATAAAAAGTTAAAGCTCTTTATTAAAGAGAAAAACGACAATATTAAAATTCAAATCAACTAGGATGTACTTTATGAAACCATTACAAGATATGAAAGCAGTAAAAGCCCTGATGCTGACGATATCACTTAGCCTAATGCCTTCTATCGCAGCAGCAGACTGTACGTATGAACTCTTTACAATCTCCTCTGCAAAAGGTACGACAATCAGTAGTTTTATTGATCAAATTACTGATGAATGTCACTACAGTGTACTGGTCACCGATAAAGATGCCGAAAAAATCTTAAATCAGTCCATGAATAAAACCAATATTAAAAACATGACGATCAATGAAGTACTTGATTTTGTATTAAAAGAGAACAACTTAGCCTATACGTTAAAAAATCGTATCTTACGCATCTCCTATCTCGAGACAAAAACGTACCATATGGACTATATTGCATCTCAAAGAAAAGGAACCGGAAGTACCGATATTACATTAAGCAGTTCAAACAATACCAACAATAACAGCCGATCCGGCGGTGCTTCGCGTGGAAGTAGTAGTGGCTCTTCAGGAGGGCAACAACGACAGGGTAGCAGTAAGTCAAATTCCGGTATTAAAATAGAAAGCAGTGATGAGGTCGTCTTTTGGGATCATCTTGATCAAGAGTTACAGTCGGTTCTAAATCGTCCGGAGGATCCCTATAAAGCTGCCGCACCGCTGATTAACAAAAATGCCGGTCTTATCACCGTAACGGCCACTTCACAACAGATTAAACGTCTGGACAAATACATTGCCCTGCTCCAAAATAAAATGAAATATCAGGTTCTGATTGATGTGCATATGCTCGGCGTCACTTTTAGTGATACCAAAAGTACCGGTATTGACTGGGCACAGCTCTATGCACTGCAAAATTTAAAGGTCAATATTGACTCACTCTCTTACAAAAATGTCACAAAGTTTGAAAACGACGGTACCATCACCGAAGGGGGGCTCAATCCTCCCGGGCTTTCGAGTTCAAGTCTCATTAAAATTAGCGGAGGCGGCTCACTTAATGAGGTCATTAAATTTTTAAAGACTCAGGGTGATGTCTATTCCATATCAAACCCTAAAGTCTTGACATTGAACAATCAACCGGCACTAATTACGGTGGGTACCGAATATTTTTACAAAATCAGACAATCAACCAACCAGCAAGGTACCGGAGGAGGTGTTGCGGCAACAACACAAAATGACCAGATCAATTCGGTCTTTGCCGGTGTCTTACTCGACATTACCCCGGAGATTTCCAGTGATGACACCATTACCCTCAAGATCAATCCCTCCGTTTCTCAAACACGTGATGATGTTTCTAGTGCGGCAAGTGACTCTTTAGGACGTACCATACCACCCGATTTAGATCGCAGACAACTCTCGTCGGTCGTTACGGTCAAAGATGGAAATCGCATTATCCTTGGAGGGTTAATCAGCTCAAAGGTTACCAACAAGGCCTCTAAGGTTCCTCTTTTGGGTGACATCCCGGGACTAAGTTATTTCTTTAAATATGAAGAAAAAGTCAAAGAGGTAGAAGAACTGGTAATTATTATTCAGCCTCATATTATTCGTAAAGAAAAAAACCATATCTCTTTAAAAGATCTTGGATATGAAGGCATTACCAATGAAATGGTCAATCTTCCAACCAAAATTGACAAAGTAAGTAATGCGCAATAATCTTTTTGACAAGCCAAAAGATGTTTTTTTGGATCTTGTCGATCCTAAAGAGTATGTTCAGTTGGAACGTATCGCTACTATTTACCAGTCACTGAGCGAGTCCGTTAAAAAACCCCTGAAAATGATTCTACTCTATGGCAAACCCGGTACCGGAAAAAGCATGCTCTTAAGTAAATTATATCAGGATCTTTCAAATGCTCAAAAAGTTGTTTTGTACCAGTCCCCTATTTTAGATGACAGTGAGTTTTTTCGATCACTGGCTAGAGACATTTACCAGTTTACTCCCGAAAATGACATCAACTTTACCACATTCATGACCCTGACTGATAAATTCATACACAGCACGGTACCCATTGTACTGCTCGATGAGGCCCAACTCTACTCGGATTCTCAGATGGAAAAAATTCGACTTCTTTCAGATTCTCGCAAAATGAAGTTTGTGGTGAGTCTACATAAAACCGAGAAAGAAGATCTTATTGCCAAAGAACATTTTCAGACACGAATCTGGGAGAGCATTGAGTTAATGAATGCCTCACCCGAAGAGCTGAAAATCTATATTCAAAAGAAGCTGATGAAAGTGAACTGTTTTGACATTGCCAATATGTTTAATGACAAAAATATCAAAACAATCTTTACGCTAACTGATGGAAACTATCGTGACACCAATAAGCTTCTTTATACCCTGTTTCAAATACTTTCGTGGTATGAAGAGAATCAACCGACTAAAATCAACTATGCCTCCATTTCAAATAAAAGTATTGAGATGGCAGCATTGCACACGGGGTTAATTCATGCTTGATATTCGTCACTTAGAGCAGCAATGGTTTCGCTATAAGA